>NZ_JAFEXF010000366.1 GCF_016905445.1 Streptomyces sp. G44 | reverse complement strand
TGGAGGCGCGGGGTGAGGTGCCGGGGGGTTCGGCGCTGGCGCAGCGGCTCGTGGTACTGGATGAGGCGGGGCGGCGGGAGCTGCTGCTGGAGTTGGTGCGGGCGAACGCGGCCTCGGTTCTGGGGCATTCCGGCAGTGCGTCGGTGGGCGCGGAGCTGGCTTTCAAGGAGCTGGGTTTCGACTCGCTGACCGCGGTGGAACTGCGCAACCTCCTCACCTCGGCCACGGGTCTGAAGCTGCCCGCCACCCTCGTCTTCGACTACCCCACACCAGCCGCCCTCGCCGACCACCTCAAGACCGAACTGATCGGAGACCTGGAAGCCGCTGCCACAGCGGTGGCCACCCCCCTGTCCGCGACGGACGACGATCCGATCGCCATCGTCTCGATGAGCTGCCGCTTCCCGGGCGGGGCCGACTCCCCGGAGAAGCTGTGGCACCTGGTGACCAGCGGCGGCGACGCCGTCGGAGGCTTCCCGACCGACCGTGGCTGGGATCTCGACAACCTCTTCGACACCGACCCGGAGCGCCCCGGCACCTCGTACACCAGTGAGGGAGCCTTCCTGCACGATGTCGCCGGGTTCGACGCCGAGTTCTTCGGCATCAGCCCGCGCGAGGCGCTCTCCATGGACCCGCAGCAGCGGCTCTTCCTCGAAACGTCGTGGGAGGCACTGGAACGCGCCGGCATCGACCCCACGTCGGTCCGCGGCAAGGACATCGGTGTCTACGCGGGCGCCTACTCCGCCGGCTACGGCATGACGGCCCGCGTGCCCGAGGAACTGGAGGGCTACGTCGTCACGGGCGAGGCCACCAGCGTCATCTCCGGCCGCGTCGCCTACACCCTCGGTCTCGAAGGCCCCGCGCTCTCCGTCGACGCCGCTTGCTCGTCGTCGCTGGTCGCCCTGCACATGGCGGCCCAGGCACTGCGCGGCGGCGAGTGCTCCATGGCGCTCGTCGGCGGCGTGTCGGTGATGTACACGCCGACGGCGTTCACCGAGTTCGCCCGCCAGCGCGGCATGGCGCGCGACGGCCGCTCCAAGCCGTTCGCCGACGCCGCCGACGGCATGGGCTGGGGCGAAGGCGTGGGCGTGCTGCTCGTCGAACGCCTCTCCGACGCCCGCCGCAACGGCCACCACGTACTCGCCCTGGTCCAGGGCTCGGCTCTCAACCAGGACGGCGCCTCCAACGGCCTGACGGCCCCCAACGGCCCGTCGCAGCAGCGCGTCATCCGCCAGGCCCTGGCCAACGCCGGTGTGAACCCGGCCGATGTCGACGTCGTGGAGGCACACGGCACGGGTACGACGCTCGGCGACCCGATCGAGGCGCAGGCGCTGCTTGCCACCTACGGCCGCGACCGTGACCCGGAGCGACCGCTGTGGCTGGGGTCGGTGAAGTCCAACATCGGTCACACGCAGGCCGCGGCCGGCGTCGTCGGTGTCATCAAGATGGTGATGGCGCTGCGGGAGAAGGTGCTGCCCAAGTCACTGCACATCGACGCGCCGTCCTCACACGTGGACTGGTCGGAGGGAGCCGTCGAGCTGCTGACCGACAACCGCGAATGGGCGCGGGAGGAGGGGCCGCGGCGGGCGGGCGTGTCGTCCTTCGGCATCAGCGGCACCAACGCCCACATCATCCTTGAAGAGGCGCCCGAACCCGAACACGAACACGTTGAGGGACAGCAGGAAGAACCGCCGCCAGTCGCGTCGGTCGTGCCGTGGGTGGTGTCGGCCAAGTCGGAGGACGCGCTGAGGGCGCAGGCCCAACGGCTGCTCGAACACGTCACGGAGCACGCCCCGGCCTCGCTCGCCGACGTGGGGTACTCGCTCATCACGTCACGTGCGGCGCTGGAGTACCGTGCCGCGGTGGTCGGCGGTGACCTGGAGTCGCTGCGGGAGAGTCTGCGGGCGATCGCCTCGGGCGGTGCCGACACGCGCGCGGTGAGCGGTGTCAGCCTGGGCGCGGGCGGCAAGAGTGTGTTCGTGTTTCCCGGTCAGGGCTCCCAGTGGGTCGGCATGGCCGCGGAGTTGATCGACGCGTCCCCGGTCTTCGCGGAGCGGATGCGGGAGTGCGCGACGGCGCTGTCCTCGTACACCGACTGGTCGCTGTTCGAGGTCCTGGACGACGCGGAGGCACTGGAGCGGGTGGACGTGGTCCAGCCGGTGCTGTGGGCCGTGATGGTGTCCCTCGCGGAGGTGTGGCGTTCCTACGGGGTGCAGCCGGCGGCGGTCGTCGGCCACTCCCAAGGTGAGATCGCGGCGGCCTGTGTCGCCGGCGCGCTGTCCCTCGAGGACGCGGCGAAGGTGGTGGCACTGCGGTCGAAGGCGATCCTCGCGCTGTCGGGTGCGGGCGGCATGGTCTCGGTGGCGCTGCCCGTCGACGACGTACGGGCGCGGCTGACCGAGGGGTTGTCCGTCGCGGCGGTCAACGGGCCGTCCACCGTGGTGGTGTCCGGTGACGTGGCCGAGCTGGACGCGCTCCTCGCCGCCTGTGAGGCGGAGGAGGTGCGGGCGCGTCGTATCCCGGTGGACTACGCCTCGCACTCGGCGCATGTGGAGGCCATCCACGCCGAGCTGCTCGATGTCCTTGCGGGGCTTGAGCCGCGTACGGCGGAGATTCCGTTCTTCTCGACGGTGACCGGTGACTGGCTGGACACGACGGTGATGGTCGCCGAGTACTGGTACACCAATCTCCGTCAGACCGTCCGCTTCGAGGAGGCCACCCGGGCGCTGGCCGAGCAGGGCCACCGTTACTTCATCGAGGCGTCGGCGCATCCCGTGCTGACGATCGGTGTGCAGCAGACGCTCGAAGACAGCGGCGTGGACGCGGCTGTGCTCGGCACGCTGCGGCGCGACGAGGGCGGACTCGACCGCTTCCTGCTGTCCCTGGCCGAAGCCCAGGTCCGGGGCATGTCGGTCGACCCCGCGGCGGTGTTCCCCCACGCCGAGGTCGTGGACCTGCCCACCTACGCCTTCCAGCACCAGCACTTCTGGCTTGAGCCGGGTGTGGGTGACGCGGATGTGGTGTCGGCGGGTCTGGAGGGTGCGGGGCATCCGTTGCTGGGTGCGGCGGTGTCGTTGCCGGATGTGGACGGTTTCCTGCTGACGGGGC
>NZ_JAFEXF010000365.1 GCF_016905445.1 Streptomyces sp. G44 | reverse complement strand
CCAAGAAGAAGACGGCATCCGAGGTGAAGGGGGTGCTCGGGGGCTCGGGGATGTGTATAAGGGGCGGCGCCGGGCCGGCGGGCGGCGCGGGGGGGGCCGGGGCGGGGGCAGGGGACGGGGTGTCCAGGGCCGGGGCGATGGCCGTGGCGGGCAGCCGGCTGCCGCCGTGCATCAGCGCCGTCTTGGCGTCCGGCGCGACGCCGGGCGGCGGGGTGTCGTCCTCGCCCAGTACGGACAGCGGCGGCGAGAACACCGTCGCGGGCAGCGGCACCGAGTGGTCCTCGGCCTCGTCGGCGTTGGTGTCCGTACCGGCCCACGGCGTCGCCCCCGCGGGCGTGCCCGGGGACGTGACGGCCGGGCCGTCGTCCCGTACCGGCTCGTCGTCACTGTCCTGCGCACCGGCCGCGGGCCACGGCGTACCGCCGTCCGGAGCGGCGGGAGGCAGCGGTGTCCCGGCGTCCGCCGGAGCCACGGCCGCACCGGCGCCCTCCCCGGCCCCCGGCCCCACACCCGAACCCGAACCCGAAGCCGTGCCCACACCGGCTCCGGCACCGGCACCCGCACCCGTGCTCTCGGCCGCCTCCTCGTCCACGGCGGACGCACCCGAGCGGCGGTCCGGGATACCCATCTTGTCCGCCGCCTCCTGGAGCCACTCCGGAGGAGTCAGCAGGAACGACGTCTGGTTCAGATCGACCCGCTCCGGAGGCGGCGGCGCCGCGTCCCGCGGTGCCGCGTCCGGCAGGCCGTACTCCTCCTCGTACCGGCGGATCACCTCACCCACGGGAAGCGACGGCCACAGCGTCGCCTCGCCGCTGTCCCGCGCGATGACGAGCCGCTGGGCACCGCCGTCCGACACCGGACCGTCCTGGCGGTCCTCGGCCCAGACGACGAACCCGAGGTCGAACTCCCGCACCCGCACCGCACGGTGCTGATAGCCCGGCACATCGCCGTTGATCCACTCTTCGGCGCGCTCCTGCGCCTGCGCGAAGGTCACCATCGCCTAGTCACTCCCCAGCCGAGGACACGGGAACGGCGCGCGCGAAGCCGCCGTCCACCATCAGATTCGCCACGGTCTCCAGCTCCGGCGGGTTGCCCGCGAGCCGCCCCAGGAACGCGTCGAAGTCGTCACCGCACGGCAGCAGCAGCCGCCGCACGCGCTCCGCCGGCGGCCACGCGGCCGCCTCCGAGACGTCCCGCACGTCGTCGTACGCGCAGAACCACACCGAACCGACCCGCTCCCCCTTGACCTTCACGGCGAGCAGCCCGCCCTGCACGAACCCGACGCCCAGGTAGTCCTTGGTGAGGTGGTCGCGCAGGCACTTGTTGACGTACACCAGGTCGTTGACCGCGGCCTCGTCGCGCACCGTGAAGAACGGCTGGTCCACCAGCAGCCCCAACTCGGCGTCCAGCGCCGCCCCGACCGGCGCGCAGCCGCCCGCCGCCTTCAGGAACGAGCGGTAGGCGCCCGGCAGGCGGTAACCCAGGTCCTCCTCCACGCCCTGCACCTGCTGCTCCGTCACCGCGACCGCCGCCTTCGGCAGACCGAAGTGCGCCGGACGCGTCTCCTGGAGCGGGCGCGTGCCCCTCTTCTCGTGGTCCACGGCCGTCGTCGCGAGCCCGCCGTGATGCCGGAGCAGCGCCTTCACCTCGACCGGGATCAGTTCGAGCCTGCGGCTGCCCGGCACGTGGTGCCAGGTCCAGCCGTGCGGGGTCGCCACCGCGGGAATCGTGTCCCACAGGTCATGGCCGTCCGCGGCCAGCGCGGCGTTCGCCGACACGTAGTCCGTCAGGCGCAGTTCGTCGACGCCGAAGCCCTCCGGCGGCTCGGCGATCTCGGCGGCGGCCCGGGCATAGGCCGAGAAGTCCGGATAGCCCCGCTCGTCCACCCGCACCCCTCTGGGATGGCGGGCGGCGCGGACCGGATCCGGGAAGTGCACGACCTGCCCGGCGTAGGCCGCGTTCGGCGGCGCGGACCGCTGCCCCGGCCGACCTGTCGTCATGGCGGTTGCCCCCTGCGGCACTGTGGAGATTCTGACGCTGCTACTGGTTCTGCTGCTGGTTCTGCTGATGGTTCTGCTACTGGTTCCGCCGATGGTTCCGGCGCCGCGGACACGCGTCCCACGGCCTCCGGCACTGCGGACGCCGACACAGCCTATGCGTAAGGACGACACCGGTCACCGGGCCTCCGGTTCCATGACCAGCAGCCACCGGACGGTCACCGTGCGACGAAACCCGACGCGGGGCCAGGCGTGTCGCGGTGCCCCAGCTTCCGCACCACCCGCCCCATTTGGCAGGCTGTCCCCCGCGACGCGGGGGCGTGGCACACAGCGGCGACGACCGCGAGCAGGGGGAGGGACAACAGCATGATGCACACGGCACAGAGCGACACGACCGGCCACACGCCGTCCACGACGGCACCCGCGCCGATGGACACGGCGCCAACCGCCGCGGCCTCCGGCGACCCACGCGTCGGCTGGAGCAGCAGCACCGCCGCCCTCGCGCCCATCCTGCGCCAGCGCCGCGACGGCATCCTGCCGACCGTCGCCGCCGCGCTCTCCGTACGCGGCCAGACCACGCTCACCTGCACCGCCAGGCGCGGCGAGGAACCGCCCGCGCTGCACCCGCTCGTCCAGGACTTCCTCGACACCCTCACCAGCGGCCAGCGCGAACGCTTCACCGGCCGCTGCGCCGAAGCCATCCTCATCTCCCGCCACCTCACGGCGGCGGACGCCGGCCGCTCCAAGCGGGCCGCCCGCAAGCCCATGACCAACGGCGAGGCCCGCAAGGCCCTCAAACACGCCAAACTCACCACCCGCCGCATCCGCGAGGACGGCGACCCCCTGCACGGCTCCTTCGCCCAGCCCTGCCGCTCCTGCACCGCCCTCACGGCGCACTTCGGCGTACGAGTCGTGGACCCGACGGCGACCGAAGCCTGACCGGCACCACCCGCCCCCCCCCCCCCCCCCCCCCCCGGCCCCCCCCCCCCCCCCCCCCCCCCCCCCCCCCCCCCCCCCCCCCCCCCAACAAACCCCCCCCCCCCCCCCCCCCCCCCCCACCCCCCCCCCCCCCGCCGGCCGGCCCCCCCCCCCCCCCCCCCCCCGCCCCCCCCCCCCCGCCCGCCGCCGGCCGCCCGGGCG
>NZ_JAFEXF010000364.1 GCF_016905445.1 Streptomyces sp. G44 | reverse complement strand
GCCTACCTCGGCGGCAAGGGCGACGGCGGCGGCCAGGCGCGCGAGGACACGGCCGCGGGAGGCTCCGGTCCGACCGGGGACGACGGCAGCCGCGGCCCTCTGGGCGACGGGTCGAAGCGCCCCAAGCCGTCGGGTCGCGACGGCGGAAAGGCCCGCGAGCCGGACGCGAAGCGCTCGAACGACGCCGGCAAGGACGGCGCCGGCACCTCGGAGCGGGACAAGAGCGAGGCGGAGAAGTCCGGGGACAGGGGTGACGCCGGGGCCGGCAAGGGCCGGGACGAGCCCGCGTCCCGCCCCGACCCCACATCCAGGCCGACAGGAGGCGGCGAGCCGGGCGGCGGTGGCGGCTCCGCCGAGGCCCCCGTCTGCCACCCCATCGGCGGCGGCAAGTACAACTGCACGGTATGGCGCACCGCGTCGTCGTACACCGCGTCCGGCGCCCAGGCGGGCACCCTGAACGCGGGCACGAACTACTTCTACTGCCAGCAGAACCTCGGCCGCCGCGAGACGCACGGCGAGTGGACGAACACCTGGTGGGCGAAGACGGACGACGACAGCGGCAACACCGACGTCTTCGTCAGCGACGTGTACATCAAGGGCGGCGACAACGACAAGCCGCTGCCCGGCCTGCCGACCTGCTGAAGCCATGGACGAACCCTCCGGCGCGCACGCCGCCGACGAGCTGCGCGCCCGCGTCGAGGCGGCGACCACCGGCACGCCGTACCGCTTCCGGCGGACGGAGCCGGGCTTCGACCTGATCGTGGACGTCCCGCGGACGGGCGGGCGACGCGACACCCAGGTGCACACCTACCGCGTCGCGCTGTGCCCGGCCGAGGGGGCCTTCACCCTCACGGATGTGGTCCGCACCGACCGGCAAGGACCGTTCGGAACGACGCGGACGAGCGTGGAGAAGGGCCGGGTCCGTTACCGCACGTGGAGCCGTTCGCTGGACGGCTCCGAGCGGCACTCCTTCTCCTCGGCCGACGGGCACCGCTTGATCCGGGGCGTGACCGAGGAGCTGGGATGGCGGGAGCTGAAGCCCGCGGCCCAGAAGGCCGCCCTGGTCGCCGGCGCCTTCGGCGGCCTCGTGGCCCTCGGCACGCTGGTCGCGCTCGCGATCGTCTTCTGGCCCTGAGGCCCGCGGCGCCCTCCGCCGGAGCGCGTCGTTCAGCCGGCGGGCGGCAGCTCCCCCGACCCGCGCGTGATGAGCCGTGTCGGCAGCTCGACCCGCTCCGGCGCCCCGGACGCGCCGTCGAGCCGCCGGAACAGCCGCTCGGCGGCCGTCCTGCCCAGCTGCGCCGCGTCCTGCGCGACGACGGTCACGCCGGGGTCCAGCAGATCCGCCAGCTCGATGTCGTCGAAGCCCACCAGGGCCACGGGCCGGTCGAGGGCGGCCAGGACCCGGACGACCGTGACGGTCACGCGGTTGTTGCCCGCGAAGACCGCCGTGACCGGCTCGGGACCGGAGAGCATCGCCTCGGCCGCCGCGCGGACCCGCCGCGGGTCGGTGACGCCGAGCGACACCCACGCCTCGTCGACCGGGATGCCGGCGTCCTCCATCGCGGCACGGTAGCCGCGCAGCCGCTCTATGGCGGTGTGGATGCGCGGCTGGTCACCGATGAACCCGATGCGGCGGTGGCCGTGCGCGATGAGGTGGGCGACGCCGTCCCGCGCCCCGCCGAAGCTGTCGGAGAGCACCACGTCGGCGTCGATCCTCCCCGCCGGGCGGTCCACGAAGACGGTCGCGACCCCGGCGGCGATCTCGGGCTCCAGATAGCGGTGGTTCTCACCGGCCGGGATGATGACGAGCCCGTCGACCCGGCGTGCGCACAGGGCGAGCACCAGCTCCTGCTCGCGGTCGGGGTCCTCGGCGCTCGAACCGTTGATGAGCAGCGCGCCGTGCGCCCGGGCGACCTCCTCGACGGCGCGGCTCAGCGGGCCGTAGAAGGGGTCCGCGAGGTCCTCCAGGACGAGGCCGATGCTGGCGGTGCGGCCCTTGCGCAGGACGCGCGCGCTGTCGTTGCGGCGGAAGCCCAGGGCCTCGATGGCCTCCTGGACGCGGCGCTCGGTGTCGGGGGTGACGCCCGGCTCGCCGTTCACGACGCGCGAGACCGTCTTGAGGCCGACTCCCGCGCGGGCCGCGACGTCCTTCATGGTCGGACGGTTGCCGTAGCGGTTGTCGGGTCGTCGGGCGGCGGTCTCGGCCACGGTGCGCTGTCCTGTCCTGTCGTCCACGGATGTCCCTGGGGCGTGGGGGCGCCCCCGAAGCACGTCGCGTCGAGCATAGGGCCTGGACAACGTTGTCAGATGCGAGGGAGACTGACCTTCGCACTCTCCGGCCTGCCCTGACACAGGAGACCCGACACAGATGCACATGGACCTCGTCGCCGCTCTCGACATCGGCGGCACCAAGATCGCCGGCGCCCTGGTGGACGGGCGGGGCCGCATCCTGCTGCGCGCCCAGCGGCCCACGCCCGCGCGCGAGGACGGCGAGACGGTGATGCGGGCGGTCGAGGAGGTGCTCGGCGAGCTGACCTCCGGTGAGCTGTGGGGCCGGGTCACCGCCGTCGGCATCGGCAGCGCCGGGCCGGTGGACGCGTCGGCCGGCACGGTCAGCCCGGTCAACGTCCCGGGCTGGCGCGGCTATCCGCTGGTGGAACGGGTCCGCGCGGCGACCGGCGGGCTCCCCGTCGAACTGGTCGGCGACGGCGTGGCGATGACCGCGGCCGAGCACTGGCAGGGCGCGGCCCGCGGCCACGACAACGCGCTGTGCATGGTCGTCTCGACGGGCGTCGGCGGCGGTCTCGTCCTCGGCGGCAAACTCCACCCCGGCCCCACGGGGAACGCGGGCCACATCGGTCACATCAGCGTGGACCTCGACGGCGACCCGTGCCCGTGCGGCGCGCGCGGCTGCGTCGAGCGCATGGCGAGCGGCCCGAACATCGCGCGCCGCGCCGTGGAGAACGGCTGGCTGCCGGGCCCCGACGGCGACACGTCCGCCGCCGCCGTGGCGAACGCCGCGCGCGCCGGGGACCCCGTCGCCCTCGCCTCCTTCGAACGCGCCGCCCAGGCCCTGGCCGCCGGGATCGCCGCCACGGCCACGCTCGTGGAGATCGACGTCGCGGTGATCGGCGGCGGGGTGGCGAAGGCGGGCGACCTCCTCTTCACGCCCAG
>NZ_JAFEXF010000363.1 GCF_016905445.1 Streptomyces sp. G44 | reverse complement strand
GGTGCGGGCGCTCTTCGCGCCGCTGGGCTGGACGGTGTCGGTGACGCCGGTGCCGCTGGACGAGCGGTTCCCGGAGTGGGGCCACTCGCGGTACGTGAGTCTCCTGCTCGACGCGCCCGAGGGACGGCTGACCCTCGGCGAGGCGCTGCGCCACCTGTACGTCCTGCTCCCCGTCCTCGACGACGCCAAGCACTACTGGGTCTCGGCGGACGAGGTCGACAAGCTGCTGCGGGCGGGCGAGGGCTGGCTCGCGGACCACCCGGAGCAGCAGCTCATCACCGACCGCTATCTGTCGCGGCGCCGCTCCCTGACCCGCGAGGCACGCGAGCGCCTCGAACTGGCGCGGCTCGCCGACGCCGACGACACGGATGTCGCCGAGATCGACAACGCCGTCGACGAGGCGAGCCCCGACCCCGATGCCGCCGACCCCGATGCCGCCGGCCCGGATGCCGCCGGCCCGGATGCCGCCGGTCCGGATGCCGCCGGTCCGGATGCCGCCGGTCCCGATGTCGAAGCGGGCCCGGAGAAGCCGGTGCCGCTCGCCGTGCGGCGCCGCGAGGCGATCGTCACGGCACTGACCGCCGCGGGGGCCGGGCGCGTGCTCGATCTGGGCTGCGGCCAGGGCCAGTTGGTGCAGGCGCTGCTCAAGGACGCGCGGTTCACCGAGATCGTCGGGGTCGACGTCTCCATGCGCGCGCTGACCGTCGCCTCGCGGCGGCTCAAGCTGGACAGCATGGGCGACCGCAGGGCGGAGCGCGTCACCCTCCTCCAGGGCTCGCTGGCGTACACCGACAAGCGGCTCAAGGGGTACGACGCGGCGGTGCTCAGCGAGGTCGTCGAGCACGTCGACGTGGAGCGGCTGCCCGCCCTGGAGTACGCGGTGTTCGGCTCGGCACGGCCCCGCACCGTCCTGGTGACGACGCCGAACGTCGAGTACAACGTCCGCTGGGAGACGCTCCCGGCCGGCCATGCCCGCCACGGCGACCACCGCTTCGAGTGGACCCGGGAGGAGTTCCGCGCCTGGGCCCGCCGGGTGGCCGGACGGCACGGATACGACGTGGAGTTCGCCCCGGTCGGCGACGAGGACCCCGAGGTGGGCCCGCCGACGCAGATGGCGGCCTTCCACCGGACGGACACGCCCGCGAACACGAACAAGCCGGCGAACACGAACAAGCCCGCGCAGACGGACAAGACCGCCAAGGAGGTGCGGGCAGCATGACCGACGACAACAACAGCGACAGCACCGGCAGCAGCCACAGCAACAGCCACAGCAACAGCACCGGCAACACCACTGGCAACAGCGACACCGCCGGTACCAAGAGCGCCGGCACCACCACCGACGGCACGGGCCGCGTGCTCCCCGTCACCGACCTCTCCCTCGTCGTCCTCGTCGGCGCCACCGGCTCCGGCAAGTCCACCTTCGCCCGGCGCCACTTCAAGGCCACCGAGGTGATCGGCAGCGACTTCTGCCGGGGGCTCGTCGCCGACGACGAGAACGACCAGAGCGCCAGCGGTGACGCCTTCGACGTCCTGTACTACATCGCGGGCAAGCGGCTGGCCGCGGGCCGCCGCACCGTCGTCGACGCCACCAACGTGCAGAGCGACAGCCGCAAGCGGCTGATCGAACTGGCCAGGCAGTACGACGTGCTGCCCATCGCCATCGTGCTCGACGTGCCCGAGGACGTCTGCGCCGCGCGCAACGCCACGCGCGCGGACCGGGCCGGCCTGCCGCGCCGCGTCATCCAGCGCCACCAGCGCGAACTGCGCCGCTCCCTGCGCCACTTGGAGCGCGAGGGCTTCCGCAAGGTGCACGTCCTGCGCGGCGTCGAGGAGATCGACGGCGCCCGTCTCGTCACCGAGAAGCGCTACAACGACCTCTCCCACCTCACCGGCCCCTTCGACATCATCGGCGACATCCACGGCTGCGCCTCCGAACTGGAGACCCTGCTCGCCAAGCTCGGCTACGTCGACGGGACGCACCCCGAAGGGCGCACCGCCGTCTTCGTCGGCGACCTCGTCGACCGCGGCCCCGACACCCCCGGCGTGCTGCGCCGCGTAATGTCCATGGTCGGCTCGGGAGCAGCCCTCTGCGTGCCCGGCAACCACGAGAACAAGCTCGGCCGCCACCTCAAGGGCCGCGGCGTCCAGTACACCCACGGCCTGGCCGAGACCGTCGAGCAGCTCGCGGGCGAGAGCGCGGAGTTCCTCGCCCAGGTACGGGAGTTCGTGGACGGACTCGTGTCCCACTACGTCCTCGACGGCGGCAGGCTGGTCGTCTGCCACGCCGGGCTGCCCGAGAAGTACCACGGACGCACGTCGGGCCGGGTGCGCTCACACGCGCTGTACGGCGACACCACCGGCGAGACCGACGAGTTCGGACTGCCGGTGCGCTACCCCTGGGCGGAGGAGTACCGGGGCAAGGCCGCCGTCGTCTACGGCCACACCCCCGTGCCGACCGCGACCTGGCTGAACAACACCATCTGCCTGGACACCGGCGCCGTCTTCGGCGGCAGGCTCACCGCGCTGCGCTGGCCCGAGCGCGAGCTGGTCGACGTACCGGCGGAGCGGGTCTGGTACGAGCCCGCCAAGCCGCTGCGCTCCGAGGCGCCCGGCGGTCACGACGGACGCCCCCTCGACCTGGCCGACGTGCACGGCCGCCGCGTCGTGGAGACCCGGCACGCGGGCCGCGTCGCGGTCCGCGAGGAGAACGCGGCGGCGGCTCTCGAAGTCATGAGCCGCTTCGCCGTCGACCCGCGGCTGCTGCCGTACCTGCCGCCGACCATGGCGCCCACCGCCACCTCACGGCGGGAGGGCTACCTGGAACACCCGGCGGAGGCCTTCACCGCGTACGCGCAGGACGGCGTCGGCCGCGTCGTGTGCGAGGAGAAGCACATGGGTTCGCGCGCCGTCGTCCTAATCTGCCGCGACGCGGACGCGGCCCGGGACCGCTTCGGCGTGGACGGGCCGACCGGCTCCCTCTGCACCCGCACGGGCCGCCCCTTCTTCGCCGACGCGTCCGTCACGGAGGAGCTGCTCGGCCGGGTGCGCGCCGCCGTCACCGAGGCGGGCCTGTGGGAGGAGCTGGAGACGGACTGGCTGCTGCTCGACGCGGAGCTGATGCCGTGGTCGCTGAAGGCGTCCGGCCTGCTCCGCACGCAGTACGCGGCCGTGGGCGCCGCCGCCGGGGCCGCC
>NZ_JAFEXF010000362.1 GCF_016905445.1 Streptomyces sp. G44 | reverse complement strand
CGGGCGGGGGGGGCGCGGCCCGGCCGCGCGGGGCGCCCCCGGCGGTTCGTGGCCGCCCGCGGCGATCGGGCCGCGGCCGCCGCCCGGGGGGGGGGGCCCGCGGGGGGCCGGGCAGGGCGGGCGGGGGGGGGGGGGGGGGAGGCGGGGGGGGGCCAGCGCCGACCCGCCCCGCCTGCCCTCGTCCCCGGGCGGCAGCCAGAGGCGTGCCGTGCCGGGGCGGTCCGTCGCCGCGGCCTGGACGACACGGACGTTGCCGGGCGTGCTGGCGGCGAGCAGCCGGGCGAGGCGGGGCACCGGCTCGACGGTCACCACGCGGCGGGCCCGCCCGGCGAGGCGGCGCGACCACGGGCCGTACCAGCCGCCGACGTCCACGGCGGTGCCGCAGTCCGGCGGGCACAGGTCGCCGAGGCGGGCCAGCTCCGGTTCGAACCGCGGGTAGACCAGGCGGGCCAGGGAGGCGATGAGGCGGTCGGGGACAAAGGGCGCGAGGCGCGCGGCGAGGGTCATCGGCGGTCCCCCGTCACGGGGATATTCGCTTGAGCAGCTGTTCGTGCTCGTCCTCCGGGACCTGCTCGCCGGAGGAGGGCAGCAGCTGCGGGATGCCGTCGACCACCGGGTAGCGGCGGCGCAGCCGCGGGTTGTAGAGCGCCTCTTCCGGTACGAGGGAACCCTCCTGCGAGGTGACGGGCTCGTCCGGGGCGAGCAGGTGCAGCGGCCCCTTGTCGAGCGGGCAGGCGAGGATCTTCAGCAGCGGGTCTTCGGGGTTCATCCGCTTGTCAACTCCTTGGGCGGGGACGTGGCTTCGGGCGGGGGCCCGTCGTGCTTGGGCATGGCGAGCAGCACGGACACGGCGAGCACCGTGCCCGCGATGCGCAGGGCGAGGCGCACCGGGTCGTGCGGCAGGGCCTCGCCGAACGCCAGCGTGCCGAGGACCGCCGTGAACAGCGCCGTCACCGTCGTGCACACCGGGACGATCAGGGAGGCCCGGCAGCGCTGGAGCGCCGCCTGGGACATCACCAGGCCGAACGCGCCGGTGAACAGGAGCAGGTAGGGGTAGGGCGAGAGCAGCAGGTCGACGAGCGCGCCGCCGGGGTCCCGGGTCGTCAGGTGGCTGGAGACACCCTTGATGGCCAGCGAGCTGACCCCGTACAGCAGCCCCACCGCGACGCCGTACTCCACACCCGCCGACGGCATGCGGTGGCGGTGCTTCGCGCGGCGCTCCGCCGAGCCGTAGAGCCAGACCCCGGCGGCGAGCGAGGGCAGGCAGACGGTGAGGACCAGCGGCACGGGCGCGTCACGGCCCACCGTGTCGCTGTCCTCGCTGAGCGAGAGCACCACCATGAGCAGCGCGAGGAGGATCGCGCCGACCGCGTACCGCTCGCGCCCCGAGGTCCGCTCGCCGAGCAGGGCCGAGGACAGGAGCAGCAGCAGGACCAGGCCCGACACGAAGATGCCCTGGGCGGCGGCGATCGGCAGCGTCCGGTACACCATCAGCTGCGCGCCGAAGCCCGCCGCCAGGGCGAGCGAGCCGCCGAGCCACAGCGGGCTGCCGAGGACCTGCCGCAGCAGCCGCAGGGGCCGGCGGACGCTGACCGACGGCATGGCGGTCAGCGCCCGCTTCTCCAGGACGAATCCGGTGCTGTAGAGCAGGTTCGCGAGCAGCGCCGCGGCCACACCCCACCACATGGGACTCAAGCCCTTCGGGCGTGCAGCAGCAGGATCGAGGCGGCGCTCGGGACGGCGCAGGCGAGCCGGTCCAGGGCGCGCAGCGGGCGGGGCACGCCGTGGAAGGGCGCGCCCGTCAGGCCCACGACGCGGAAGCCGCTCGCCGCGACGAACTCCCGCAGCGCGCGGGCGGTGTAGAGCCGCAGGTGGCCCACGACCTCCGTGCCGGGGCGGCCGTGGATGCCGCGCAGGCTCACCTCGGAGAAGACCGGCTGCACCCCGGCGAGGAGCAGCCCGCGGTTGTACCAGGCCGCGAGGTTGGGGGTGGACAGCATGAGGTGCCCGCCGGGCCTGAGGACCCGCCGCAGCTCGTCCAGCGCGCTGTCGGGGTCCACGAGGTGCTCGATGACCTCGCTGAACAGGACGGCGTCGGCCGCCCCGTCCGCGAACGGCAGCCCGCCGTCGGTGAGTTCACCCCGTACGACGTACGGCAGATGGGCGTGGGCGCGCTTCAGGGCGTCCTGCGACCAGTCCACGCCGATCACCCGGTGGCCCGCGAGCAGCGGTGCCGCGGTCGCGGCGGCCGTACCGTCGCCGCAGCCGATGTCCAGGACGGTGGCGGTGCGGGAGGTGGCCGGGCCGAGCGCGGCGGCGAGGACGCGGGCCTGGCGCAGGCTGCGGGCATCGCCCGACGCCACCGGGACGGCCGGGTTCTCGTAGAAGTCGCGGAGCCCGGCGGGCCGCCCGCCGGTCGCGGCGGTCACGCCGGCCCCTCCTCGGTTCCGTCGGTCACGGTCTGCTCCGTCGCGTGGAGGTAGTGCTCGAACAGGTCCCGCAGGCGCGCCCCGTCGCCGTCGCCGAGCAGCGTCCTCGACCAGCGCAGGGCGAGGTGCAGCCGGCCCGCGGTGGACGCCGTGGTCACGGTGAGGCCGCGCGGCAGGCGGGCCGGGGCGGAGAACCACACGGCGTGGGCGCGCCCCGCGTCGCCGAAGTCCAGGGCGTACGGGATGCGGCCGATGTTGCTCAGCAGCGTCGTCGACGTCCAGGGCGCGGCGGCCCGGCGCAGCCCGCGCGTGACCGCCGCCCTGAGGGCCACCGGCAGGACCGGCGCCGTCAGCAGCGTGGCCCCGTGCCCCAGTTGGGGCCGGGACAGGGCCTTCAGCGCGCGGGTGCGGTCGGAGGTGCGGCGCAGCAGGGCGCCGATGGCCTGCGGGGTCCAGTCCCGGTGCGCCAGCTCCTCGGCGCTGAACGGGACTTCGACGAGCCGGGTGCCGTTGCCGATCGGCATGGTCGCGTCGCGGGGGCGGTCGTCCACCGGCATCGTGATGCGCAGGGGCCTCGGCCGCGCGCCGTGCTGGCGGTTCCAGTCCACGATCATCAGCGCCGTCGCCACCATGAGCTGGTCGTTCACGGTGAACGGGGAGCCCTTGGGGCGGCGCGGCACGGGCAGCTCCGCGACCAGCATGCCGTTGCCGGTCGAGGGATCCGGGGCGCCCCGCGAGACCCGGGCGGGCGGCGACCAGCCCGAGGGCGCGTCGGGCGGCGGCGGTGGGGCGGCCCCGGTGCCGTCCGGCGTACGGG
>NZ_JAFEXF010000361.1 GCF_016905445.1 Streptomyces sp. G44 | reverse complement strand
GCCCTGGCGTGCGGATGCGCGTTCGCCGTCGCCCAGTTCGCGGCCTCCAACTACGTCTCCGCGCAACTCGCCGACATCGGGGCGGCCCTGGCGGGCGCGGGCGCGCTGATGGCCGTGCCGCCCCTTACAAAACTCGCCCCCGAACCCGCCCGCGGCCGACCGCCTCGGCGCGGAGCCGACCGGCGGGGAGCGCGCCCGGGCGATCTTCCGCGCGGACCCGTCCCGCCTCGGCGCCAGCGCGCGGCGCGGGGTGCAGCGGCTGCTGGCCCACGGCACGGTGGCCATCGCGGGCGAACTCCGCGCCCGCCCCGTCGTCGACGCGGTACGCGGAGCGGGCCTCGCGGTGGGCCAACGCCCGCCCCGCCTCCCGGGCACCGCGTCCCTCTCCCCGACCCCCTTGGTCCTGCTCCCTCCCTTGACTCCGGGCGCCCCGGCCCGCTTCGCGGTCTTCGCCGTCCGCACCCGAGCCGAACTGGCCGTCCAGGGACCGGCGACCTGCGTGGCAACGGTGATCGCGGGCCGCCTGCTCTACCGCTCCCGCTGACCCCCCCTTCGTGCGAGGCGCACGCCCCCGCAAGGGGCGCGGAGAACTGCGCGAGCAACCACCAACACACCCGCACAGGCTCCACCGGGGTCCCTCAGCCCCCGCAAGGGGCGCGGGGAACTGCGCGAGCAACCACCAACACACCCGCACCCGCCACCCGGCCCTCAACCCGGCAGACGCTCCGCGATTCAGCCCGCCGCAGGCGAACACAGCCCGCCGCAGGCGGAAGAACACCCCACCCCGGGCGACCAAGGCCCCCGCCAAGAAAGAAGACCGGCCTGACACAATGGGCCGGGTGACCCGCGCATCCTTGGACAAGCAGCCCCACGAAGTCGCCACGATGTTCGACGACGTCGCGGAACGATACGACCTCACCAACGACGTGCTCTCCCTCGGCCAGGCCCGCCTCTGGCGCAAGGAGGTCGCCAAGGCCGTCGACGCGCGCCCCGCGCAGAAGGTCCTGGACCTCGCCGCGGGCACCGCCACCTCCTCCCAGCCCTTCGCACAGGCCGGCGCGTACGTCGTGCCCTGCGACTTCTCGCTCGGCATGCTCCGGGTCGGCAAGGAGCGCCACCCCTGGATGCCGTTCACGGCGGGTGACGGGACGAGGCTGCCGTTCAAGGACGACACCTTCGACGCCGTCACGATCTCCTTCGGGCTGCGCAACATCCAGGACACCGACGCCGCCCTGCGCGAGCTGTACCGCGTGACGAAGCCCGGCGGCCGGGTGGTGATCTGCGAGTTCTCCAGCCCTACGTGGGCGCCGTTCCGCACCGTCTACACCGAGTACCTGATGCGGGCCCTGCCGCCGGTCGCCCGCGCCGTGTCCTCCAACCCCGACGCGTACGTCTACCTCGCCGAGTCGATCCGCTCCTGGCCCGACCAGCCCGCGCTCGCCGCGCGGCTGAAGGACGCGGGCTGGTCGAAGGTGGCGTGGCGGAACCTCACGGGCGGCGTCGTGGCGTTGCACCGCGGCTTCAAGCGGGGCTGAGCCGCGACGGGGGCTCGGCGGGCCGGGAACCGGCCGCCGGGCCAGACGTGTCCGTTCATACGACCCCCGGCAGAACTTATGCGGTTCTTATAGGGTCGGTCCTTCCCGCTCGTGGGTGAACTCCTGGACTGTGACGGAGCGTTAGATGGCGTCGTACTGCCCGCACTGCGGGGCACCAGCCTCCGATGAGGCCCGCTTCTGCATGAAGTGCGGGAAGGAACGCCTCCCGGATCCGCCCGCCCCCGACGCACCACCGGCCCCGGACACACCGCCCGCCCCGGCAGAGGCCCCTGCCTCACCGCCTCCGCCCGCCCACACCCCTGCCCCGGCCCCCGCTCCGGCCACTGCGCCGGCCCCCACCGCCCCGGGCCCCACCGCCCCTTCTCCCGTCGGCGCCTTCGTCGGCCGTACGTTCCGCGGCGACTGGGCCGGGTCCGCGCAGGCCGCGCTGTGGCCCTTCGCGCTGCTCCTGCTCGGCGGCCTCTCCCTCGCCATCCCGTCGTACGGCCAGGACGACGAGACGGTCGTCGGCTTCACCGACCGGCTGCGGATCGCGCTCGCCCTGCTCCTCCAGTCGGTGGGCGGCGGCTTCGACGTGACGGGCCGTGAGCAGGGGCCGTCCTTCGGCGGTTCGAACGGGTTCGGCACGGGCTCGGACGGCCTCGGCTCGGACGGCCTGGGCTCCGGCGGCCTGGGCTCCGGCGGCCTCGGTTCGGACTCCTCGGACACCGCGCTCGAAGGCACGGCCTCCCTGCACCTCGTCCCGCTCACCGTGACCGCGCTGTGGATCCTGGCGCTCCTCATCGGCGTACGCGTCCTGCGCAACCGCCTCGCCGCCCGCGGGTACGGGCACCAGGGCGGCGGCACGGCCGGGCTCGAAGCGGCCGTGCGGGTCTCGCTGCTGGCGTCCGTGGGCGTCCTGGCGCTGTCCCTCTTCGCGCAGCCCGAGATCGAGGGCGTCGAACTGTCGTCGTCCCCGCTGCTCGCGGCGCTCGGCGCACTCGGCATCGCGCTCGTCGTCTGCTGCGGGGTGCTGCACCGCGCGGACCCGCTCCAGGTCCTCGCGCGACCCGGCGTACAGGCCGCCGTCCGGGCCGCGGGCACCGCGCTGCGGGCCCTGGCCGTCGTCCTCGTGCTCTGCTCGGTCGTCGCCTTCGTCAGCCTGGCCCAGGTCGACGACCTGGGCGAGCTCTCCGACCTCGACGACGACGGCGTCTCGCCGCTCCTGATCGCGCTGCTCATCCTGCCGAACCTCGCGGTCGCGGCGCTCGGCATCAGCTGGGGCGCGGGGGTCGAGGTCACCGCACGCGGCAGCAGTTCGCTGTACGGCGGCGGATACGAGAGCAAGTCCTTCGGCCTCTCCGAACTGGGCGACGCCACCAACGACTGGGCGATCGTGGGCGCGTTGGCGCTCGGCCTGGTCTGCGCGCTGACGGTCGGCGTCCTCGCGGCGCGGCGCTGCGCCAGCCGTGGCGAACAACTCCTGTGCGCGGGCGTCTTCGTCGGGCTCGTCCTGCTGCTCGCCGCGGCCGGGGGCCTCGGCCTCGACGCGTCCGGCGCGGTCACCGGAGGATCGGGGATCGGCGGGGCCGGTGGCACCGGCGGGGGCGGGGGCGGGGGCGGGGTCCCCGGGGGGCCGCCGGTCGGGCGGGCGGGGGGGTTTCCCCCCCCGCCGCCCGGGCCGCCCCTCCGGCCGGGGGCGGGGGGGGGGGGGGGGGGCGCCGCGCCCCCCCCCCCCCCTCTCCTTTTACCATC
>NZ_JAFEXF010000360.1 GCF_016905445.1 Streptomyces sp. G44 | reverse complement strand
CCGGCCGCTCCCCCCGTCGCGGGGCCTCGGGCTCCCCGGCCTCGAGGGCGCCGCGGCGGCCCGCGAGCGCCCGAGCGCGCTCGCCGACGCCGGATACCTCACCGCCCCCGGCTCGCCCTGGCTGGGCGTCTCCGCCTGCACCGGCCGCCCCGGCTGCGCCAAGTCCCTCGCCGACGTCCGCGCCGACGCCGTCCCCGGCGCCCGGGGGCTGCCCGTCCACTGGTCCGGCTGCGAGCGGCGGTGCGGGCACCCGCACGGCGACTGGGTGGACGTCCTCGCCACCGGGGGCGGGCGGTACGAGGTGACGGTGCGCGGCGGCGGCACGGCGACGCCCGTGAGCGGCGGCGCCACACCGGCCGAGACGGTCACGACAGCACGTATGACAACGCCAATCACACCAACGGCCACGAGATGAGCGAGAGCACAGTGTTCGACTACGAGAAGGACGGCGCGGCGATCTACCGCGAGTCCTTTGCCACCATCCGCGCGGAGGCTGACCTCGCCGGTCTGCCCGCCGACGTCAGCCAGGTCGCGGTGCGGATGATCCACGCCTGCGGGATGGTCGACCTCGTCCGCGACCTCGCCTTCAGCCCGCGCGTGGTGGCCGACGCCCGCACGGCGCTGCGGGACGGCGCGCCTATCCTGTGCGACGCGAACATGGTCGCGAGCGGCGTCACGCGCAAGCGGCTGCCCGCCGGCAACGACGTGATCTGCACCCTCACCGACCCGTCGGTCCCCGGCCTCGCGGAGCGGCTCGGCACCACCCGCAGCGCCGCCGCCATGGAGCTGTGGCGCGACCGCCTCGAAGGCTCCGTCGTCGCCATCGGCAACGCCCCCACCGCGCTCTTCCGCCTCCTGGAGATGATCGAGGAGGGCGCCCCGCGTCCGGCCGCCGTCCTCGGCATCCCGGTCGGTTTCGTCGGCGCCGCCGAGTCCAAGGACGCGCTCGCCGAGCACCGCTCGGGCCTGGAGTACCTGGTCGTACGGGGCCGTCGCGGCGGCAGCGCGATGGCCGCGGCGGCGATCAACGCGATTGCGAGCGAGGCGGAGTGAACACCGAGAACGCCCAGCCCATCGAGAACGCCCAGAACACCCATAACACCCAGAACGCCCCGGGGAAGCTGTACGGCGTCGGGCTCGGCCCCGGTGACCCCTCCCTGATGACCGTGCGCGCCGTCGAGGTCATCGCCGCCGCCGACGTGGTCGCGTACCACTCGGCGCGGCACGGCCGCTCCATCGCCCGTGCGATCGCCGCGAAGCACATCCGCGCCGACCACGTCGAGGAGCCGCTGGTCTACCCCGTCACCACGGAGACCACCGACCACCCCGGCGGCTACCGCGGCGCCCTCGACGACTTCTACGAGGAGGCCGCCGCCCGCCTCGCCGCGCACCTGGACGCCGGCCGCACCGTCGCCGTCCTCGCCGAGGGCGACCCGCTCTTCTACGGCTCCTACCAGCACATGCACAAGCGGCTCGCGCACCGCTATGAGACCGAGGTCATCCCCGGCGTGACCTCGGTCAGCGCCGCCGCCGCCCGCCTCGGCGAACCCTTGGTCGAGGCGGAGGAGGTCCTGACGATCCTGCCCGGCACCCTCCCCGAGGAGGAGCTGACCGCGCGCCTCGCGTCGACGGACTCGGCGGTCGTCATGAAGCTCGGCCGTACGTTCGGCAAGGTGCGCGGCGCCCTGGAGCGCTCGGGCCGCCTGGACGAGGCGCGTTACGTGGAGCGCGCCACCATGGAGGGCGAGCGCACCGGCCGCCTCGCCGACGTGGACCCGGAATCCGTGCCGTACTTCTCCGTGGCGGTGCTGCCGAGCCGGGTGGCGCCGCTGACGGGCGGCCCCGCGAAGGAGCCCGTCCCGGCGGCTCCGGGCGAGGTCGTGGTCGTCGGCACCGGCCCGGCGGGGCCCCTCTGGCTCACCCCCGAGACGCGCGGCGCGCTCGCCGCCGCCGACGACCTCGTCGGCTACACCACCTACGTCGACCGCGTGCCGCACCGCCCCGGCCAGCGGCGCCACGGCTCCGACAACCGCGTCGAGTCCGAGCGCGCCGAGTTCGCCCTGGAACTGGCGCGGCGCGGGCGGCGCGTGGCGGTCGTCTCGGGCGGCGACCCCGGCGTCTTCGCGATGGCCACCGCCGTCCTGGAGGCCGCCTCGCAGGACACGTACGAGGACATCCCGGTCCGGGTGCTGCCGGGGGTGACCGCCGCGAACGCCGCCGCCGCGCGGGCGGGGGCGCCGCTCGGCCACGACTACGCCACGATCTCCCTCTCCGACCGCCTGAAGCCGTGGGAGGTCATCGCGGAGCGCCTGGCCGCGGCGGCCGCGGCGGATCTCGTCCTCGCGCTCTACAACCCCGGATCGCGCAGCCGCACCTGGCAGGTGGGCAAGGCCCGGGAACTGCTGCTCGAACACCGGGCGCCCGATACGCCGGTGGTGCTCGGGCGGGACATCGGCGGGCCCGAGGAGAGCGTGCGGGTCGTACGGCTCGGGGAGCTCGATCCCGCCGAGGTCGACATGCGGACGCTGCTGATCGTCGGGTCGTCGCAGACCCGGGTCGTACGGCGGCGTGGCGGTGCGGAGCAGGTGGTGTGGACGCCGCGGAGGTACCCCGAAGGGGGGTGAGCGGGTTGCCGTGCGTGTGGGCGGGTGCGTGGGGGCTGGTCGCGCCCACGCGGCGGAGCCGCACATGTCACAGTCCCGCGCCTCTTACGGGGCGCAGCCGCTGACGCCGCGCAGCCAGGTGGCTGCCTCCTCCGGAGTGGTGGTCACCGGAACGCCTTCCGGCACCGGAGGCCGCTGCACGACCACCACCGGAATCCCTGCCTCCCGCGCGGCCATCAGCTTCGGTGCCGTCGCCGCGCCCCCGCTGTCCTTCGTCACCACGACGTCGATCCGATGCGTGCGCAGCAGCTCACGCTCCCCGTCCGGCGTGAAGGGGCCCCGCTCCAGGAGCACCTCCATGCGGGCGGGGAACGGCGGCTCCGGCGCGTCGACGGAGCGTACGAGGAACCACAGCGCCGACAGGTCCGGTTCCGGCCCCGCGAACGCCGCGAGCCCCATGCGCCCGGTCGTGAGGAACACCCGTTCGCCCAGCGCGGGCAGCACTCGTGCCGCCTGCTCCAGGGAGCCCACCGGATGCCAGTCGTCGCCCTCACCGGCGACCCAGCCGGGGCGGCGCAGGGCGAGCAGGGGAACATGGGCGAGCGCGGCGGCCGACGCCGCGTTGAACGAGATGGTCCGGGCGAAGGGATGGGTGGCGTCGATGAGCGCGTCCACGCGGTGCTCCCGCAGCCACGCCGCCATGCCCTCGGCCCCGCCGAAGCCGCCG
>NZ_JAFEXF010000035.1 GCF_016905445.1 Streptomyces sp. G44 | reverse complement strand
GGCCGGGCCCGCCGGGTCGCCGCCGAACTGCACCGGCGGCTCACGGCCGAGGGTCTGTCGGCGGTACGCCCGGACGCCGCCGTCGTCTCCGTGCGCGCCCCCGCGCCGGAGGCGGCCGTGCGCTGGGCCGCCGACTGCCGGGAGGCGGGCCTCGCGGTCGGCTGCTTCCGGCCGCCGTCGGTACCGGACGGAATCTCTCGGCTGCGGCTGACCGCCCGCGCGGACCTCACCGACGAACAGATCGCCGACGCCGTACGAGTGATCAGCCGCACCGCGCCCCGCTGAGACGGTCCGGCCCCGCCCGGGGCCGGACCGCGGTCAGCGGAGGCTGTCGAGGAACGTCTCCCAGGGGGCGGGGGAGAAGAGCAGGGCGGGCCCCGCGGTGTTCTTCGAGTCGCGCACGGCCAGCAGGCGGGCCGCCGTGCGGGAGTGGGGCGTGTCGAGCGTGGCCGTCTCGACGCAGTTGTTCATTCCATTGCTGCGGCTGCTGCGCTGCCACCGCGCGCCCTGAAGGGTGGTGCTGGAAGGTACGTGCCGAGGCAGTGCGGTCATGGTGCCTCCTTAAGCGCCGTCGCTTAGCCCGGCGATGAATTCCTCTGAGTCCTCGGGTGAAAGCGCCTGTTCCTGTAGGGAGTTGAAGGCCTCCGTGTATGCCTGGAGATCTTCTTTCCGTTCGAGATAGAGGCTACTCGTCAAGTGGTCGAGAACAACCACATCCAGATCGGCAATGCTCGGAAATGAGAAAATAACGAAAGGCCCGATGAGGCCCACATGTTCTCCGGAGGAGAAAGGAAGCACCTGAAGTCGCACCTGAGGCAACTGTGTCACCTCCCGTAACCGTGCGAGCTGACGTGCGAGAACCTGCGGCCCGCCCACCGAACGGCGCAAAACCGCCTCGTCCAGGACCACGCTCAGCCGCAGCGGAGGCTCCGCGCGCAGCACGTCCTGACGGGCCAGGCGGACCCGCACCAGCGCGTCGACGTGTTGGTCGGGCAGCCCGCCGACCGCGGCCCGCGTGACGGCGCGCGCGTACTCGGGGGTCTGGAGCAGCCCCGGCACCACCGAGGTCTCCAGGGTGCGCACCCGACTCGCCTGCGACTCCAGACTGATGAAGTCGCGGTACGCGGCGGGCAGCAGGTCGCGGTAGGCCTTCCACCAGTGGTGACGCTCCGAGGCGCCGGTCTCGTCGGCGCCGGCCAGGGCCACCAGCAGCTCCCTGAGGTGGGGGTCCGCCACCTCGTACGCGTCCAGCAGGAGCCGTACGTCCGTGGCCTTCACGCCACTGCGGCCCGTCTCGATCCGGCTCACCTTCGACTGGTGCCAGCCGACCCTGGCGGCGGCCTGGCTGCTGGTGAGTCCCGCGAGGCCGCGCAGCGCGCGCAGTTCGGCGCCGAGCCGACGGCGGCGCACCGCGGGGCCGTACTGCATGTCCGTCTCCTTCCGGACCGAGCCGTCGGGTCTCCCGGCGGCAGAGCGGGGGACAGAGGCGACAGTAGAGGAAGTGGCGCCCGCGCGCCCAAATACGGTCGGCCGTGGCAGAGTTCACCGCTTCGAGCGACAGATATATGCACATCTCGGTGGATCGTCACCCGGGACCGGCAAAGGAATGGGAGGCTGGCGCGAAGCACCAGTCCGGGGCCGTCCTCGAGTCATCCGCTCCGAATCGGAGACCGGCCCCGGTGGGAAAGGGACAGCGTCGCCATGGCAGATCACCAGGAAGCATCCGTCACTCTGCCGAGCGATCCCGCCTCGGTCTCGGCCGCCCGCGCGTACGTGGCGAACGTACTCACGGAATGGGGTCTGCCGGGCGAGGCGGAGGTGGCGGACTCGATCAGACTCATCGTCTCCGAGCTCGCCACGAACGCCGTGCAGCACACCAGAGGGCAGTCGCCCACCTTCACGGTGGACGTACGGCTCGACCGGGACGAGCGGCTGCGGATCGGGGTCACCGACAGTCACCCACGCTATCCGAGGCGGCTGCCGGCCGCCGTCCAGCAGGACAACGGCCGCGGCATGGTCATCATCCGCTGGCTGGCCGTCGAATGCGGCGGCAAGCTCTCCGTCAGCCCCACGGCGGAGGGCGGCAAGACCGTGTGGATCTCCCTGCCCTGGACGGTGCCCGTGCAGCAGGGGCACCGCTGACGCCGCGCACCGGGCCTCGCGGTCCCACTCAGCCCGTGCCCGCCGAGCGTCCGAACGCCCCGCGCAGCAGCGCCCGGAAGGAGTCGGCCGCGGGGCTCGCCTCGTCGGTGCGGTACGCGACGGAGATCGTCCGCCGCAGGCCGCCGGGGTCCAGGAGCCGCATGCCGACCGGTGTCGAGGCGGTGCGCGCCACCAGCTCCGGCACCACGGCCACCCCGAGCCCCGCGCTGACCAGGGCGCAGACCAAGGCATAGCCCGGCGTGTCCACCACGACGGAGGGCGTCGCCCCGGCCTCGGCGAGGGCCCGCTCCACGGCCTGTCGGGGCGGGTGGTCGGGGGCCATGCTGATCACCGGCTGACCGGCCAGCTCGGTGAGCGGCAGCCGTGACGTCCCGCTGGTGAGGGCGTGCCCCGGCTGGGCCACCAGGACCAGCTCCTCCACCAGGACGGGCTCGGCCGACACCGAGGCGGGCAGCGGCACCGGGTCGGCGGGCTCGTAGGCGTGGGTGAGGGCGAGGTCGACCTCGCCCGCCGCCACGGCCGCGACGCCGGACGGCGGTTCGTGGTCCGTCACGGTCAGCCCCACCTCCGGATGGGCCCTGCGGAACGCCGACAGGACGGGCGGCAGCAGGTGGATGCCCGCCGTCTGGAAGGTGCCCAGGCGCAGCCGCCCGCCGGAGAGCCCGGCGAGGCGCGCCAGTTCGTGCCGGGCCCGCTCCATCTCGTCGAGCACCCGGCGGGCGTGCCCCACGAGCAGCTCACCGGCGCCGGTCAGCCGGGCGCCGCGGTGATGGCGTACCAGAAGAGCGGCGCCCGCCTCCCGTTCCAGCTTGGCCAGCTGCTGGGAGAGCGCGGGGACGGTGTAGCCGAGGCGCTCGGCGGCTCGGGTGATCGATCCGGCCTCGGAGACGGCGACGAGCGCGGCGAGCCGCGTGGGGTCGTACATACGGATCTCCCGTCGACGTCGCGCGTTCGGGTACGGCCGGGCTGAACGTATGCTTCCGGTACGGCCGGGCTAAACGGATGCTTAAGGCAGACCCAGGATATTGCACATACCCGCTGAAGGCTCGCTCCCGGCAGGCTGAGCGGCATGGACGCACAACTGGTCGCCTTCACGGGCGTCGCCGCGGGCATGATCGCCGTGCCGGGCGCCGACTTCACCGTCGTCGTACGCAACGCCCTCGCCTCGCGCGGAGCGGGGATCGCCTGCGCGGTCGGCGTGGCCGCCGGGCTGCTGGTGCACTCCGCGCTGGCGGTCGCGGGCGTCGCGGCGGTTCTGGCGGCCGTGCCCGCGCTCTTCTGGGCGCTGCGGCTGCTGGGGGCCGGCTATGTGCTGTACCTCGCCTGCCGCGCTCTGCGGTCCGCGGCGCGAGCACGGCCCGCGGCGGGCCCCGAGCCGGTGGCGCGTCGTGGCGGCCTGCGCGAGGGCTTCCTCACCAACGTCCTCAATCCCAAGGCGCCCGTCACGTTCTTCAGTGTGCTGCCGCAGTTCGTGCCCGACGGCAGCCCGGCGATGCCGAGGACCCTGCTGCTCGCGGCCATCGTCGTGGCGCTCGGCCTGCTGTGGTTCCCCCTCGTGGCCCTCATGGTGGACCGGCTCGGCGGATGGCTGCGCGGCCCGCGCGCCGCACGCGCCGTCGAGGCGGTCAGCGGCACCGCTCTCGGCGCGGTGGGCCTGGCGCTCCTCCTCGAACCCCTCCGGGCGTGATGTGCGCACGCTCGCGCGAGAGGGGCGATGTCGCGGCCGGCGCGCGCCCGGCCCGACGCGGTGTGCGGGTCCGTGGACTCCCGCGACGCCCGGCCGGACGTGACACACGGGTCGGCGGACCCGGTCACGCCCGGCCGGACGGTACGGCCAGGTCAGCGGACCCGGCCGTACCAGACGTTCTTGGTCCAGATCTTCTCCAGGCGTACCACGGTCCCCCTCTTCGGTGCGTGCCAGATGCGGCCGTCACCCGCGTAGATCCCGACGTGGTAGACGTTCCGGCCCGAGTGGAAGAACACCAGGTCTCCCCGGCTCCGCTGGGACTTGGAGATGTGCCGCGTCTTGTTGTACTGCGCGGCGGCGGTGCGCGGCAGCTTCTTGCCCGTGCGCTTGTACGAGTACAGCGTCAGGCCCGAGCAGTCGAAGCGGTTGGGCCCCACTGCCCCGTAGCTGTACGGCGAGCCCTTCTTGGACGCCGCGATCTTGAGCGCTTTCGTTCCGTGGGTGGCTGCCTCGGCCTCCGACGTGAGCCCGGGGGCTGCGACGGTGCCGCCCACAACGGCGAGGGTGAGGGCCGATACGGCCCCGGTCCTGCCGAGCAGCGACGGAACGTGATTCAGCGCGGTCATGCGTAACCCTTCGTCAGCCGCCTGTGAAGGATGACCTGTCGGGTTCGGGCAGGCGAAGATGCCCGGCCGCGTCGTGCTCTGCGGCTTCACCCCAAGGGCGTCGTCCGGACTTTCCGGACGGGCCCGCCGTGCTTGGGTCCTCCACTCCTGCCGGTGCACCGATGTCGACCGGTCACCCGGGCGGCGGCAGGACTCGGCGTCCGCCCGGATCGCCCCGCCGCTGTGGCGGGGTCTTGTCGTCGGAAGGGATCTTGACCCGAAAACTGCTCGAAAACCGAGTCGAAACGACGTTTTGTGAGGCTACTCACGACTGACCTGTTCGGGTGGACGCTGTCGAATTCGACGCTCCGCGGCCGTGTCTGACGATGGTTCGACCAGCACCGGAACGTTTCATTCCGCCCTCGTCATGCGTACGCGGCGCAACTCTCGACCGCGCAATTGATGGGCTCTGACTACGCCGACCGAGGTAGCCCATCTGGTCCGTTTCAAAGTGGAACCGGACGTTCTCGCGAGCGGAACGCGTCGTTCACCGGCCTGTCGACGGCGGAACACCCACCCGTCCGGCCCGTCGTTCGCCGCCGAGTACGCGCAGTGCCCGCGCGAGCGTCGCGGCGTGCAGCTCGCTCTCGCCGCGCTGATGCATGAGGGCCAGCGCGTCCCGCAGGGCCGACGCCCGGCCGACCAGGGCCTGGGCGGCGCGCAGGCCCCCGTAGGTGTGCCGGGTGCGGGCGGGGTTGATCCGGCCGAGCAGATCGACGACTTCGAGGTAACGGTCGATCAGCTCGGCCTCCGCACGGGTCAGCGCGGGCAGCGGGGGCAGTTCGGGTGGCAGCATCCGCGGCTCACCTCGTCCCGTGTGCGCCGAGTGAGGTCTTGCGGCTCGGGACGATCCGGTCCACGAGCCCATACGCCACGGCGGCCGGGGCGTCAAGGATCTTGTCCCGCTCGATGTCCGCGGTGATCCGCTCGCGGCTCTGGCCCGTGTGCCGCGCGAGGAGTTCCTCGAGGAGCTCCCGGGTCCGCAGGATCTCGTCGGCCTGGATCGCCAGATCGCCGGCCTGCCCGTGGATCGGCTCGGAGAAGGAGGGCTGGTGGATTAGGATCCGCGCCCCGGGCAGCGCGTGCCGCTTGCCGGGCGTGCCGGCCGCCAGCAGGACGGCGGCGGCCGAGGCGGCCTGTCCGAGGCAGATCGTCTCCACGTCACAGCTGACGAACCGCATCGTGTCGTAGATGGCGGTCATCGCGCTGAACGAGCCGCCGGGGGAGTTGATGTACAGGGAGATGTCGCGGTCGGGCGCCAGGTATTCGAGGTGCATGAACTGTGCCATCACGTCGTTCGCCGACGTGTCGTCGACGGGGGTGCCGAGGATGACGATGCGCTCTTCGAGGAGCCGCGAGTACGGATCCCGGGTCCGCGTCCCCGAGCTGGTGCGCTCGGTGAACTCGGGCAGGACATGTCGGGCGGACGGACGGTACATGGCACGCCTCTTTCACGGGTCGACGGAGTGACCAGCTGTCCGTCAAAAATGTACAGGACGTACGTTTCTTCGAGCGAGAGGTGTGCCCGGTTGGCGGCAGGGCGGTGGTCGCCCTCCCCGTACGCTCTCTTGTGGTTACTCGGGAACCGTAGGAGAGTCGCCCCTGACCTGGAAGAACGTACTTTTCGGTGACTGAGGAACTTGATGGCGACCAAACGACTGCTCACGGGCCTGCCCGAGGACGCGGACCTCAGGCGCGCGGACTCCCTGGCGCGGGAGATCTTCTCCGACGTCGCCAACAAGTGGGCGCTGCTGATCATCGAGGCGCTCGGTGACGAGACCCGGCGCTTCAGCGCGCTGCGCGACGAGGTCGAGGGCATCAGCCACAAGATGCTCACGCAGAACCTGCGCATGCTGGAGCGCAACGGCCTGGTCGACCGGAAGGTGCACCCCACCGTGCCGCCGCGCGTCGAGTACACCCTGACCGAGGCCGGCCGGGGCCTGCGCGCCACGGTCGACGCCATGTGCGCGTGGACCCACCGCCACCTCGGTCACATCGAGACGTCACGCCGCCGCTTCGACGCCTGAGGCGGCGCCTGTAGCGACCCCGCCCCGCGACCGGTGTCTCGGCCCACCTCGCGGAGCAGCCACTAAGCTGGGCGGCATGGCCTACGAGATTCCGGTGACGCAAGCCCGGGCGGAGCTCGCCGAGCTGATCAACCGCGTCGTCTACGGCGGCGAGCGGGTCGTCGTCACGCGCCACGGCAAGCCGCTCGTGGCGCTGGTCTCCGCCGCCGACCTGGAGCGCCTCGAAGCGCTCGCCGAGGCCGCGGAGGCTCCGGAGGAGCGGACGATCAGCACCGTGACCTCGATCGGCTCCGCGTCGCCCGCCGGCCCCGGGCCGGAGCACCGGCGGTTCGGCATCGCGGCGGAGCATCGCGGGCCCAACGTCACGTAGGGAAAAGGTCATTGAGGGGCGAGGCGTAGGCGGGGCGCCGCGGCCTGGGCGCCCCGTGGAAGAAGGGCGCCCGGCGCGGCGCCGACCGCAGTCGTGAGCCCCGGGCGGCAGCATCGGCGGCCGGCGGTGAGCAAGCGCGGCCGTGCCCGGCGTCGACCCGGCGGCCGTCGGCCTCAGTCCACCTGACCCGAGCGACGAGGTACGCGCCGAGGCGCTCCACGACGCCTTCGGGCAGGAGCGGGTATGGCGCGGACCAGCTGACGGTCATGGGTCGGTCAACGGCTGGTTAACCTCGTTGAAACTCCTCCCAACTACCCTCCCGTGCCACGCCACCAGGGGTTTTCGTAGCCGGGGTGCGCAAGATCGCGCGCATTCGCTGTGTGTTACATCTATACCCCGTCGCGGTGGCCGCGGCAGCCGGACCCCGAACGGTTCGGAGCGAGGACTGTGAGGTGGGACGCGTGCAACTGACCCCGCACGAGCAGGAGAGACTGCTCATCCATGTGGCCGCGGACGTGGCCGAGAAGCGAAGGGCGCGGGGGCTGCTGCTCAACCACCCCGAGGCGATCGCCCTCATCACCTCCCACATCCTGGAAGGCGCCCGGGACGGCCGCACCGTCGCCGAACTGATGTCGTCGGGGCGAAGGGTGCTCACCCGGGACGACGTCATGGCGGGCATCCCCGAGATGATCCACGACGTCCAGGTCGAGGCCACCTTCCCGGACGGAACGAAGCTCGTCACCGTCCACGATCCGATCGTCTGACGGGAGCCGGCGCCCCATGCATGCCGCCACGCACGGCACAGGTCAGGGACTCGTCCCCGGCGAGATCCTCTTCGCCGACGAGCCCGTCCCCTTCAACGAGGGCCGCGAGGTCACCCGCCTCACCGTCCTCAACGCCGCCGACCGCCCCGTCCAGGTCGGCTCCCACTACCACTTCGCCGAGGCCAACCCGGGTCTGGACTTCGACCGCGGCGCCGCGCACGGAAAGCGGCTCAACATCGCCGCCGGAACCGCCGTGCGCTTCGAGCCCGGCATCCCCGTCGACGTCGAACTCGTCCCGCTCGCCGGCAAGCGCGTCGTGCCCGGCCTGCGCGGCGAGACCGGAGGTGCCCTCGATGCCTGAGCTGTCCCGTGCCGCGTACGCCGACCTGTTCGGCCCCACGACCGGCGACCGGATCCGGCTCGCCGACACCGACCTGCTGATCGAGATCGAGGAGGACCGCGCGGGCGGCCCCGGCCGTTCCGGCGACGAGTCGGTGTTCGGCGGCGGCAAGGTCATCCGCGAGTCGATGGGCCAGTCCCGCGCCACGCGCGCCGAGGGAGCCCCCGACACCGTCATCACCGGCGCGGTGGTCGTCGACCACTGGGGGATCGTCAAGGCCGACGTCGGCATCCGCGACGGCCGCATCACCGGCATCGGCAAGTCCGGCAACCCGGACACCATGGACGACGTCCACCCCGACCTCGTCATCGGCCCGGAGACCGAGGTCATCTCGGGCAACGGCAAGATCCTCACCGCGGGCGGCATCGACACCCACATCCACTTCATCTCGCCGACCATCGTCGACGAGGCCCTCGCCTCCGGCGTGACCACGCTCTTCGGCGGCGGCACGGGCCCCGCCGAGGGCAGCAAGGCGACCACGATCACTCCGGGCGCCTGGCACCTGGCGCGGATGTTCGCGGCCATGGAGTCCAGCCCGGTCAACATCGGCTTCCTCGGCAAGGGCAACACCGTCTCCGCCGAGTCGATGCACGCCCAGCTCCGCGCGGGCGCGGTCAGCTTCAAGATCCACGAGGACTGGGGCGCGACACCCGCCGTCATCGACGCCTGCCTGAACGTGTGCGAGGAGACCGGCGCCCAGCTCGCCGTGCACACCGACACGTTGAACGAGGCCGGGTTCGTGCAGGCGACCTTCGACGCGGTCGCCGGCCGCACCCTGCACGCCTTCCACGTCGAGGGCGCGGGCGGCGGACACGCCCCCGACATGATCACGGCCGTCTCGCTGCCCAACATGTTGCCGAGCTCGACGAACCCGACCCGCCCGCACACCGTCAACACCGTCGAGGAGCACCTCGACATGCTGATGGTCTGCCACCACCTCAACCCCGCCGTCCCCGAGGACCTGGCCTTCGCCGAGTCCCGCATCCGGCCCACGACGATCGGCGCGGAGGACATCCTCCACGACCTCGGCGCCATCTCGATCATGTCCTCGGACTCCCAGGCCATGGGCCGCATCGGCGAGGTCATCATGCGTACGTGGCAGACCGCGCACGTGATGAAGCGGCGCCGCGGCTTCCTGCCCGGCGACACCCGCGCCGACAACCACCGTGCCCGTCGCTATGTCGCCAAGTACACGATCAACGCGGCCGTCGCGCAGGGCATCGACCAAGAGGTCGGTTCGGTCGAGCCCGGCAAACTCGCCGACCTCGTGCTGTGGGACCCGGCGTTCTTCGGCGTCAAGCCGCAGCTCGTCCTCAAGGGCGGACAGATCGCGTACGCGCAGATGGGCGATGCCAACGCCTCCATCCCGACCCCGCAGCCGGTCCTGCCGCGCCGCATGTACGGGGCGCACGGCAGGGCCCCGGCCCGCAACTCGGTCAACTTCGTGACCCGGTCCGCCCTGGACGACGGCCTCCCGGAACGCCTCGGCCTGGAGAAGGAGTTCCTGGCCATCCGCTCCACACGCGGCCGCTCCAAGGCCGACATGCGCGAGAACGACGCGCTGCCCCGCGTGGAGGTCGCCCCGGACAGCTTCGCCGTCACCATCGACGGCGAACTCGTCGAGCCGTCACCCGCCGCCGAACTGCCGCTCGCCCAGCGGTACTTCCTCTTCTGACGGCCTCGACTGACTCCGGCGACGATCACATGTCACGCGCAGCACTCCTCGTCCTGGCCGACGGCCGTTTCCCCGCCGGCGGGCATGCCCACTCCGGCGGCGCCGAAGCGGCCGTCAAAGCCGGGCGGATCACCGGGGCCGTGAGCCTGGAGGCCTTCTGCCGGGGGCGGCTCCACACCAGCGGCCTGGTGACGGCGGCCCTCGCGGCGGCCGCAGCACTCGGCGTGGACCCGGCCGCCCTGGACGAGGCGGCCGACGCCCGCACCCCCTCACCCACCCTGCGGACGGCGGCGCGACGGCTCGGGCGGCAGATGATGCGGGCCGCCCGCGCCACCTGGCCGCATCCCGAACTCGACGCCCTGGCCCGGCAGTTCCCGAAGGGAGCCCATCAACCGGTCGTCCTCGGAGTCACCGCCCGCGCCGCCGGCCTCGGGCCCGTCGACGCCGCGTACTGCTCGGCGTACGAAGGAGTCAGCGGCCCGGCGACCGCCACGGTCCGGCTGCTGAGCCTCGACCCCTTCGACGCCACGGCGGTCCTGGCGCGGCTCGCCCCCGAACTCGACCGGATCGCACGGGACGCGGTGGACGCGGCGGAACGCGTCGCCACCGAGGGTATCGACGCGCTGCCCGCCGCTTCGGCCCCGCTCCTGGAGATCGGCGCGGAGGCACACGCGGCGTGGCCCGTGCGGCTGTTCGCCTCGTGACACGGCACCGCCCTCGGGGCCCCAGACCCCCGGCGGCCGGAACGGCCTCGCCCCGGAACGCGGGACGGGCTGACCGCCCGGCCGACCGGCCCGGCTCCTGACCGCCCGGCCGAACCGACTACCGAACCCCCTTGGAGAAACTCATGCACCTCGACCACTCTCACGACGGCCCCGCCGCGGTCAGCGCCGACGCCGTCCGCCCCGACGGACGCCGCCGCGCGCTGCGCATCGGACTCGGCGGCCCCGTCGGCTCAGGCAAGACCGCGACCGTCGCCGCCCTGTGCCACGCCCTGCGCGACCAGCTGTCCCTCGCCGTCGTCACCAACGACATCTACACCCGCGAGGACGCGGAGTTCCTGCTCCGCGAGGCCGTCCTGCCGCCCGAGCGGATCACCGCGGTGGAGACCGGCGCCTGCCCGCACACCGCGATCCGCGACGACATCTCCGCCAACCTGGAGGCGGTGGAGGACCTGGAGGACGAGGTGGGGCCGCTCGACCTGATCCTCGTCGAGTCCGGCGGCGACAACCTCACCGCCACCTTCTCCAAGGGGCTCATCGACGCGCAGATCTTCGTCATCGACGTCGCGGGCGGCGACGACATCCCGCGCAAGGGCGGCCCCGGCGTCACCACGGCCGACCTCCTCGTCGTCAACAAGACCGACCTCGCACCGTACGTCGGCTCCGACCTCGCCCGGATGGCCGCGGACGCCAAGGCGCAGCGCGCCGAACTCCCCGTGATCTTCCAGTCGTTGCGGTCCGACGCAGGCGTCGGCCCCGTCGCCGCCTGGGTGCGCGAGCAGTACGCCGCATGGACCGCGTCGGCGTGACGGTCGACCTCGCTCCGCAGGGCGACACGCACACCCCGCAACGCGGTACGCAAGGCCTCGGGATCGACGCGCGAGGCCTCAGGACCGGTGCGCCCGGCCGCGGGAGCGGCACGGCATCGAGGGGCGGCGGAGCCGGGCTGCGGGCCACCGCCCGTATCGAGGCGCGCGCGGACGGGCGGGGCGGCACCGCCCTGCCCGTGCTCGACGGGGAGGGCCCGCTCGCCCTGCGCCGCACCCGCTCCACCGGACCGGCGGCGCGCGTCACACTGGTCGGCGCGATGAGCGGCCCCCTCGGCGGCGACCACCTCACCGTCGAGGCCACCGCGCGGCCAGGGGCCTCGCTGCACGTCGCCACGGCCGCTGCGACCCTGGCACTGCCGGGCCAGGCCGGGGAGCCGGCGCGCTACGACGTCCGTCTCACCGTGGCCGAGGACGCCGAACTGCACTGGCTGCCGGAACAGTTGATCTCCGTGCGCGACAGCGAGCTGCGGGTCACCACGCGCGCGGATCTCGCCGCCGGGGCCCGCCTGGTGCTGCGCGAGGAACAGGTGCTCGGCCGGACCGGCGAGATCTCCGGCCGCCTGACCAGCCGCCTGACCGTGCGCCGCGCGGGCACGCTCCTGCTCGACCAGGAACTGTCGTGCGGCCCCGGGGCCCCCGGCGGCTGGGACGGCCCAGCGGTCCTCGCGGGGTACCGCGCCGTCGGGCAGCTCATCGTCGTACGGCCCGAGTTCGAGCAGGACAAGCCGCGGCCCGCGCCGCTGGGGGAGTGGGCGGCGCTCACACCGCTGGCCGGACCCGGCGTCCTGGTCACCGCCGTCGCCCCGGACGCCCTGCGGGTACGCCGCACGCTGGACGAGGCCTTGCGCGAGCTCCTCGGGTGATGCGAGCGCTCAGGGGTGCCGGGAGGGTGTCGGGCGATGACGCTACGGGACCCGCGCCACGCCGACCCATCCGGCCCGCATGGTCAACGAACCCGGCATGGCCGCGTCCGGCTTCCACTTCGGCCACGGGACGAAGCCGGGTTCGACGAGTTCGAGGCCGTCGAACATGGTGACCGTCTGCTCCGGGCCGCGCAGGATGTAGGGAATCGCGCCGGAGTTGTTGTATTCCTCCTGGACGCTGCGGTGCAGTTCGTCGTCGGCATCGGAATGGGTCAATGAGACGTAACTGCCGGAAGGCAGGCCCGCCACCAGGCCGCGCACCAGTGTCAGCACGTCTTCCCAAGGGTCGATATGGCCCAATACGTCATTGATCACGAGGCCGACGGGCCGGGACATGTCCAGCGTCCTCGCCGCGCCCCGGAGAATCGTGTCGGTGTCGCGCATGTCCGCCAGCACATAGTCGGTCGCGCCCTCCGGGGAACTCTGGAGAAGCGTGTCGACGTGCATGAGGACGATCGGGTCGTGGTCCACATAGACCACCCGGCTGTCCGGCGCTATGCGCTGCGCGATCTCATGGGTGTTGTTGGCCGTGGGCAGCCCGGCGCCCACGTCGAGGAACTGCTTGACGCCTTGGCGCGCCATCCAGGTCACCGAGCGGCGCAGCACATCGCGTGACTCCCTGGCCATGGGGACGATCAGGGGGAACTTCTCCTTGTAGGCGTCACCGGCCCTCTGGTCGGACTCGTAGTGGTCTTTGCCGCCCAGCCAGTAATTCCAGACGCGTGCGCTGTGCGGGAGGGACGTGTCTATGTCGCGGAGGTCTGCCGGTTCACTGCTCACTGCGAAGTGCCTCTCTGGGTGGGTCAGGTGGCGGCCCTGACGCCTCCACATTCTGCCGATCATCGACGACGGCGTATCGGATTCGGGGGAATCGGAGGAGCCGGCGGAGCGGGGAAGGGGGGATCGGGGGGTTCGGGCCCTCGCCGAGGGGGCGCCGTCGTGGCGGCGGGGCGTCCCATAATCTCGTGCGGGGAGGCGCCATGTGATGCGATGTGTCTCCACTTCGAGGAGGCGATGGTGACCGGAAAAGGCGCGCGATGGCTCTTGGGCGCTTTGATCGTGGCCTGCATGACGCTCATCGGCCCCAGCGCGCCCAAGGGAACACTCTTCACCAGGCCGCTGCCCGCCGGCGCCCCCGGAGAGGTCGTGCCGAACCGGGTCATGACGTGGAACATCTGCAACCCCTGCAACGAGAGCGGGCAGAACCTCGGCCGTGCGGCGGACATCGCCACGTACGCGCCCCAGGTCATCGGGCTGCAAGAAGCGTGCGTGCGGGACGTCAGGAGGATCCGGGACCATCTGGAGTACCAGTACGGGCTGGTCTACCGCGTCGAGTACGGCTCGGTGCTGCGCAGTTGGAGCCGCTGCGGGGGACTGCCGTGGCGTCCGGGAGGCTTCGGTCAGGCCATCCTCTCGGCGGCACCGATGACGGACCGCGTGAGCGTGGAGTACCCCGGGGGCGGTTCCGAGGACCGCGGCTACATGGCGGTCACCACCACCGTGGACGGCAGGCCCGTCCGCGTCTTCAACACCCACCTTGCCCAGCGGCGCCAGGAGGATGTCCGCGCGGCCCAGACCGGCGTACTCGCCGAGGCCGTCGCCCGGCACGACCGCGCGATCGTGCTCGGCGACTTCAACGCCGTGCCGGACGCCCCGGAACTCACCGGCATGTGGGCGCTGGCCGCGGACGCCGACCCCCAGTGCCGTGCGTCGGGAACCGGCACCGGCACCGCGTCCGGCGACGGCCCCTGCGAGGTGACCACCGACTGGTACGCCAAGTTCGACTACATCTTCCTGCGGGACATCGCGCCCGTTCGGCACGGTGTGCGTCTCACACGTTTCTCGGACCACAACATGTTCCACGCGGACGTGGCGGTTTTTTGAGGACGGGGATCCAGGGCACGCGTAGACAAGTGATCTTCGTAGTCCCTGTACGCACTCCTGGTAGTCCTCCTTCGGAAGGGGCGGAATGACCGTACCCTCACGCCCGGTGCCCCGCGTGGCCGGCGAACGGCGCTTCGACCGCTTCGACCGCTTCGGCCGTTTCGACCTGCGGGCGAACGCCCTGTTCTTCGTCCTGCTCGCGATCATCCTGTGCGTCATGGTGTTCCTGTTCCGCACGGCGGCGGACATCGTCGAGAGCCGTCCGCTGTGGGCCGGTGTCCTCGTCCTGGTGGCGCTCGCGACCGTGCCCCTGTGCCGGTCCAGGTGGCGCCGCTTCTCCGCCGCGCGGTACGCGCGCCGCGCCGCCGAAGTGCTGGAGGAAGCGGCCGAGCACGCGTCCGACAGCCTCGGCGCGGCGGAGAGGGAGGAAAGGCGGGCCGCGGACGTCGTGGAGGCGACCGCCGTCCTCGACCCCCCGCTCGCGTACGAGCCCGCCTATGACTACACCGCACTCGATCCCGACGGCTTCGAAGAGGCCATAGCGGAACTGTGCTCCCGTGACGCCTGCCAGGCCGTGGAAGTCGTCGGAGGAGCGTGCGACTTGGGCGCGGACGTCGTAGCGGTGACCGCCGACGGGCGGCGGGTCGTCATCCAGTGCAAGCGCTACGGCGAGACCAACAGGGTCGGCTCACAGGACCTGCAACGCTTCGGAGGGACGTGCTACACCGTCCACGAGGCCGATGTGGCCGCCCTCGTCACGACGAGCGACTTCACCGCGCCCGCCCTGGAGTACGCGCAGCAGTGCGGCATAGTCTGCGTCAACGGCGAGGAACTGGAGGCCTGGCGCAACGGCACGGGGCCCAGCCCCTGGGAGCGGGCAGGCGTCATCGAGGTGTGACCGCGGGGCGGGCGGCCAGGGCGAGGGCGGCGGTCCGCAGCTGGGTCCGCCACTCCTCCTCGTCGAGCCCCAGCGTGTACTCGAGGCAGCACGTGCAGGGCGGGAGCAGCGCCACGAACGCCCGCTCCTCGGCGCTCCCGCCCTCCGTCTCCCACCAGTCGTCCGACGCCAGTTCGGCAAGGTCCGTCTCCCCGGCGGCGCATCGCACGGCCAGCGCGCGCAGCGCGTGACGCCTGGCCTGGCGGTGACCGGGCAGCGCGACGCCCACCTCCGAGAGAGCCTGCTCGAACGCGTCGCGGATGTCCCGCGGGTCCGCGTTGCGGGGCATGCCCGCCAGTTCGACGAGTGCCGGACCGTCCAACCCTGCCGCGAGGGCCTCGGCGGCGGCCATCGGCAGGTCCTCCGGAGGCGTCCAACCCACCTGACAGCGCCACGCCGCCTCCTCCAGCGGGAGGTGTGCGCGGAGCCGGGGAGTGCCGGGGGCGGAGGTGTCTTCTGTCGCTGACATGTGCACACCCTACGAGCGGGTGCGCGGCCTGCCCAGTCCGGCGGCTGTCCGCACCAGAGCATTCCGGCAGGCGCGTTCACCAGCTGATTCCGGCCGCCACCGGCAGGTGGTCGCTGCCCGTGGCGGGCAGCACCCACGAGCTCTCCGGCCGCACGCCGCGGACCAGGATCTCGTCGATCCGCGCCACCGGGAACGCCGCCGGCCAGCTGAAGCCGAAGCCGCCTCCGGCCTCGTCCTGGACCGAGACCATGCGCGAGGTGATGCCGCCGAGTGCCCGGTCATCCAGGGTGCCGTTCAGGTCACCGAGCAGCACCACCCGCTCGTTCCGCTCGGCGGCCAGGGCCTTGCCCAGGGCCCGGGCGTTGCGGTCTCGCGTCTGCGTCCCGAAGCCTGACCCGGGATGTACGCGTACGGAGCCCAGGTGGGCCACGTACACCACCAGCGGGCCCCGGTCGGTGGCCACCGTGGTGCGCAGCGCCCGGGCGTCGGCCGTCTTGGCCTCGGCAGGCTTGGCGTCCCCCAGCGGCCCGACGTCCTGCGCGATGTCGACCGGCCGGGTGCCGGACAGCGGCAGCCTGCTCCACACCCCGACCGTGCCCCGCACCGAGTGGTGCGGATAGGCCTCGGCCAGTGCCTTCTCGTACAGCGGCTTCGCCTGCGCGCTGATCTCCTGGAGCGCCAGCACGTCCGCGCCGCAGGCTGCCAGGTCGCGGGCGGTACCGGCCGGGTCGGAGTTCCCGGCGCCGACGTTGTGGCTGACCACGGTGAGGTCACCGCCCGAGCGGGACTTGTCGCCGAGCAGCCCGCCGAAGAGGCTCAGCCACACCACGCCCGGCAGCAGCAGCGCGACCACCGCGGAGGCGGAGCGGCGCCACAGCGCCCCGCCCAGCAGCACCGGGATGAACAGGCCGAACCACGGCAGGAACGTCTCCACCAGGCTGCCGAGACCCCAGCGATCCGTGATGCGCCCGTGCAGCAGCATGACCAGACCGAGCAGCAGCGCCGCCGCCGCGAGCACCGGCCCGCGCTTCCACGCCCCCGACCGGAAGCCGAGGCCGAGGCCGAAGCCGACCACGGATGCGGGTCCGGCCGCCACGGCCCGCCGGACGGCCACACGCCAGCCGCGACCGGCGCTGGTCCCCCGAAGGCCTGCCTCCGACGACCCGGTCCCTGCCGCCCCTGCCGCCTCCGCCGCCTCTGCCGTCTCCGCTGTCTCGGCCGTCTCCGCCCGCATCATCGTCTGTCCTCGCTCGCTGCCGTTCACTGCCGCATCCTCGGGTCCTGGGTCGGGTCGGCATAGATCCGCGGGCACCCGTGGCCGATCGCCTCGGAGCGCAGTTCGTAGTGCCAGGGTTCGTTCTCGTAGATCTGGCACAGGCCGTGGGCGGCACCGTGCCGGGACAGCCATGCCGTCGCCCGCGAGGGCCCGATGTCGACCGCGTCCCCCGACACGTGGGGAGAGGTCTTGGCCGTGGCCACCCAGCGGGCGGCCTCCTCCGCGGACCCGTACTCGGCCACCGCCTTGCGGAGCAGCTGGTCCTGGTAGCGCGGGGAACGCCAGCCGCTGTTGACGGAGAACTCGACCCCCTCCTCCGCGGCGGCCACCGCCGCCCGGCGGAGGGCCTTGAGCAGCTCCGGATCGAGACGGGCCACGGTCGGAGCCGAGTCGTCGAAGACCGTCGTGCCGCCGCGTACGACACCGTCGGCCTCCCCGGGCGCACCGCGGGGCGCGCCCGGGGAGGCGCGCAGGGACGCGGCGGGGGAGGCCGAGGCGGACGCGGAGATGGGTACGAGATGGCCGAGCACCCCGGCGATCACCGCTGTGACGGCCACCAGGCCGGCCACCGCGAGCCACCGGATCCGCCGGGCCCTCGTGCGCGCTGATGGGTGGATTCGCTGCATACCGCCAGCAAAGGCGGCGCCGTGTTGCCGGCACGTATGCGGTTTTCGATATGCCGACGATAGGCGCCGGCTCGTAGCCTCGGACCATGCGCGTGCTGATCGTCGAGGACGAGCCCTACATGGCGGAGGCCATCCGCGACGGCCTGCGCCTGGAGGCGATCGCGGCGGACATCGCGGGTGACGGCGACACCGCGCTGGAGCTGCTGCGCCTCAACCCCTACGACATCGCCGTCCTCGACCGCGACATCCCCGGACCGTCCGGCGACGACGTCGCCCGCCGCATCGTCGCCTCCGGCAGCGGCATGCCGATCCTCATGCTCACCGCGGCCGACCGCCTCGACGACAAGGCCACCGGCTTCGAACTCGGCGCCGACGACTACCTCACCAAACCCTTCGAGCTCCCCGAGCTCGTGATGCGGCTCAGAGCACTCGACCGCAGACGCGCCCACAGCAGGCCGCCCGTACGCGAGATCGCGGGCCTGCGGGTGGATCCGTTCCGCAGAGAGGTCTACCGCGATGGCCGCTACGTCGCACTGACCAGGAAGCAGTTCGCCGTGCTCGACGTCCTCGCCGCCGCCGAAGGCGGAGTCGTCAGCGCCGAAGAGCTGCTGGAACGCGCCTGGGACGAGCACGCCGATCCCTTCACCAACGCCGTACGCATCACCGTCTCGGCCCTGCGCAAACGGCTCGGCGAGCCCTGGGTCATCGCCACGGTGCCAGGTGTCGGATACCGCATCGACACGCCACCCCAGGCCGGACGCGGGGGAGCGGGCCGTGGATAGGGCGCCCGGGCTGAGCGTGCGCCTCAGACTCACCCTCAGCTACGCCGGATTCCTCATGCTCGCCGGAGTCCTGCTGCTCGTCGCCGGGTGGGTGTTCCTGACCCGCGTACGCCACGTCGGGCTCGTCCTCCACCCCGACTACCGCCTGCCCGTCCTGCGCGCCTTCGCCCCGATCGCCCTCACCGTACTGACGTTCCTGCTGGTCTTCGGCCTCCTGGGAGGATGGCTCCTCGCCGGCCGCATGCTCGCCCCCCTGACCCGCATCACCCACGCCACCCGCATGGCCACCGGCGAAGCGCTCTCCCACCGCATCCAACTGCCCGGCCGCGAGGACGAGTTTCGCCAACTCGCCGACGCCTTCGACGCGATGCTCGACCGGCTCGAAGCACACGTCGCCGAACAGCGCAGGTTCGCCGCCAACGCCTCGCACGAACTGCGCACCCCGCTGGCGGTGTCGAAGACCCTGCTCGACGTGGCGCGCACCGATCCGGGCCACGACACCCGCGAACTCATCGACCGCCTCCACGCCCTCAACACCCGGGCGATCGACCTCACCGAGGCGCTGCTCCTGCTCAGCCGCGCCGGCCAGCGGTCCTTCACCCGAGAACCCGTCGACCTGTCCCTCCTGGCGGAAGAAGCCACCGAAACGCTCCTGCCCCTCGCGGAAGGACACGGCGTCACCATCGAGACGGACGGCGAGTTCACCCCCACGACCGGCTCGCCGGCGCTCCTGTTGCAGCTGACCACGAACCTGGTGCACAACGCGATCGTCCACAACCTCCCCGAGGCGGGCACCGTGCGGGTCAGGACCGCCGCGCGCCCCGAGGCGGTGGTGCTCACCGTCGAGAACACCGGCGAACCGGTCACCGCGGAGATGGCCGCGACACTCGCCGAACCCTTCCGGCGCGGCACCGAACGCGTCCACACCGGTCACGCGGGCGTCGGCCTGGGCCTGGCCATCGTCAAGACCATCGCCGAGGCACACGACGGCACCCTCACCCTCAGCCCGCGCCCCGCGGGCGGGCTCCACGTCACCGTGGAACTGCCCGCGACAGCCCCGCCCCGGCCCCTCGCGGGCCGGGAGCGATGACTCCACCGAACGGTGCCGATCCCGGTCGGCCGGGCGGACGGATCAGCGCAGTCCGGCGAAGAGATCGTTCTCGGGCACGGCCGCGCCGGTCGCGTCCTTGACCCGTAGGAACGTCTCCGTGCCCATCAGCTCTCCGAACCTCTCCTTGCCCATCTTGAGGAAGACGATGTTCTCGCCCTGACTCGCGTGCGCGGCCAGCGCGTCGAACTTCTGACCACTGAACGCGGTGGTGTCCACCCACGTGGTGATCTCGTCGTCCGGCAGGCCGATCTCGGCCAACGCGGCGGCCTCCGCGGGGTCCGGCTCCGGCATGTCCTCATGGAACTCACGCATGATCTCCCCGAACCGCCGCACCCCCGAGTGGGGCATCGTCGTCCAGTACACCTTCGGCGTCAGCGAGGTCAGCTCCAGCGCCGCCATGGTGATGCGGTGGGCCTGGATGTGATCCGGGTGGCCGTAGAAGCCGTTCTCGTCGTAGGTGACGACCACATCGGGCCGGTAATGCCGCATGAGTTCCGCGAGCCGGGCGGCGCCTTCCTCGACGGGGGTCCGCCAGAAGGCCCCGGGGGCGTCATTGCTCGGCCAGCCCATCATCCCGGAGTCGGCGTAGTCCAGCGTCTCCAGATCGCTGATCTTGAGGACGTCACAGCTCGCTTCGAGTTCCTGACGACGCAGGGAGGCGACGGCCACCGGGTCGTGTCCGGGCTCGCCCGGCTTCACACCTCCCGGCCCGTCACCACGACCACCGTCGGTACATGTCACGAGAACCGTGCGCACACCCTCCGCCGAGTACCGCGCGAGAACCCCTCCGGTTCCGGTGGCCTCGTCGTCGGGGTGGGCGTGTACTGCCATGAGTGTCAACGGCCGGTCAGTCATGAACCATTCCTCCTGAAGAAATACGTATGTGCCCACCGCGCGGCGGGCCACCGCGAACCGTGCAACAGCGCCGACCGGACGGGCTGTTCCCGACGTGGCCACCCGGCCCGGGTTCCGGCCCGGGTTCCGGCCCGGGTTCCGGCCCGGGTCCCGGCCCGTGGCCAGGGCCGGACGGGCCGCACCGTTTATCGGATTGGTAAAGAACGCCCGCCGTGTCTGTCGGCAGTGACCCCGCAGACGCAAGGATCCTCGCACTGATCGAATGCACTCGAATCCATGTGCGGGAGGCTCCACTTGATACGGACCCGAGGGACCAGGCGGACGGCGGTGCTCGGATCCACGGGCGCTCTGGTCGCCGCGACCCTGATCGCGGGCGCGACGGCCGCGCCGACGGCGAGCGCCGACGCGCGGCCGGGCGGCACGGCCGCCGACACGAGCGCCCGGTACGGCAAGGACCGCGAGGCCCGAGGCGTCGCCCTCGCCGCCCGGCGGGCCGCGAAGGCCGGGATCGACTGGCGCGACTGCCCGGCCGACTGGAAGCTGGAGAAGCCCATCCAGTGCGGCTGGGTCACCGTCCCGCTCGACTACGCCAAGCCGAACGGCAAGAAGATCAAGCTCGCCGTCGACCGCATCGGCAACACCGGCACCGAGGGGGAGCGGCAGGGCGCCCTCGTCTACAACCCGGGCGGCCCCGGCGCCTCCGGCCTCCGCTTCCCGCGCCGCGTCGTCACCAAGAGCAAGCTGTGGGAGAAGACCGCGAAGGCGTACGACTTCGTGGGCTTCGAACCGCGCGGCGTCGGCCACTCGGCGCCCGTGTCCTGCGTCGACCCGCAGGAGTTCGTCAAGGCCCCCAAGCTGGACCCGGTCCCCGACAGCGACGCCGACAAGCGCGTCCAGCGCAAGCTGGCCGCCGCGTACGCGGACGGCTGCCAGGAGCGCAGCGGCGCGCTGCTGCCCCACATGACGACGCCGAACACCGCCCGCGACCTCGACGTCATCCGCGCCGCCCTCGGCGAGAAGAAGCTGAACTTCCTCGGCGTCTCCTACGGCACCTACCTCGGCGCCGTCTACAGCACCCTCTTCCCGACGCACGTACGCCGCATGGTCTTCGACTCCGTGGTCAACCCGCGCACGGACAAGATCTGGTACGAGGTCAACCTCGACCAGGACGAAGCCTTCGAGAAGCGCCTCATCGACTGGATGACCTGGGTCGCGAAGAACGACGCCGCCTTCCACCTCGGCGACACCTATGACGAGGTCCGCGCCCAGTGGGACAAGCTCCGCGCCACCGCGAAGAAGCAGCCGCTGGACGGCGTCGTCGGCCCGGCCGAGCTGCACTCCTACTTCCAGAACGCGCCGTACTACGACTCCTACTGGGTCGATATCGCCACGAACTGGAGCAAGTACGCGGCCGGTGACCGCAAGCCCCTCATCGAGGCGGCGAGCCCCGACCTGGCGGACAAGGCCGGGAACGCCGCACAGGAGAACAGCAACGCCGTCTACACGGCCGTCGAGTGCGCGGACGCCAAGTGGCCGCGCAGCTGGTCGAAGTGGGACCGTGACAACACCCGCATCCACCGGACCAGCCCCTTCTTCACCTGGGGCAACGCCTGGATGAACCTGCCCTGCGCGACCTGGTCGAGCAAGCAGCAGCGCCCCCTGGAGATCGAGAGCCGCAAGGGTCTGCCGCCCACGCTGCTCGTCCAGGCCACCCGGGACGCCGCCACGCCGTACCCCGGCGCCCTCGAACTGCACAAGCGGCTCAAGGGCTCGCGCCTGGTCACGGAGAAGGACGCCGGTTCGCACGGCATCACCAACATCGCGAACCCGTGCCTCAACGACCGCGTCGACGCCTACCTGCTGACCGGCAAGCTCGACGCCTCAGACGTGACGTGCGCCCCGCACGCCACGCCGAAGCCGTAACAACCGCCCCACACCCGCCTATTGGGAGATCGTCTCGATGCGAGGCGAGGCGATCTCCCGGTAGTCCGCCGTCCGCAGCGCCACTGAGCGGTCCAGCCGCGCCGCGTTGAAGAAGATCTCCTCATGCTCCAACAGGGCCGGATCCACGACCAGTTCGAGCTCCGGGTCGAAGGAGAACGGCAGGATCGTCCCGCTCACGCTCCCCGAGAGCCGCTCCGCCACCTCCTGCGTCGCGAAGCCGGCGTACGTGCCGCCGAGCAGCGCCTTCAGCGCGTTGAGGTCCACGCGCCGGTCGCCCGGCACCACGGCCAGCGCGTACCGCTTCGTCTTCTTGCCGGTCTTCACCATCACCACGATGCACTTGGCGGCCTGCTCCAGGGCGTTCCCGCGCAGCGCGCTCACCGCCTCCGTGGCGCCCTCCGGCTCGTGCTCGATGACCCGGTAGACCGCCCCCCGCTCGTCCAGGAGCCCCACCAGCTTCGTGTACCGGGCGTGCTGCTCGCTCACTCATTCCTCCCGCCGCGCCAACCAGGCGTCTTCCGCCGCGTAGTCGAAGAGATCGACGTTGGGATCATAGTTCGCGGCCATCTTCGGGAACGCCTCCCGCCAGTCCCTGTCGCCCAGCCGGTCGACGAGCCAATGGACCGTCTCCGCAAGGGAGTCGGCGTACGTCGTCACCGGGCGGTAGCCCAACTCCCGCTCCGCGGCCGCCATGTCGTACACCACCGGATGCCGCGCGGACCACGGGGTGAGACCGACGCCGCGCTCCGGGGGGTCGCCCTCCACCAGCACCGTCCTCGTCTCCACGCCCATCACCGCGTCCACGGCCGCGCCGATCTCCGCGACGGTCGGCGCGGCGGGGTCTCCCGCGTTGAGCGCCCGGGACCCCGGCCGGGCCGCCGCCAGGCGCACCAGCTCCGCCAGGGTGTGCACGCTCACCGGGTGGAAGCGGCTGCGCCCACCGTGGGCGAGCACCCGGACCCGCCTGCCGTCCACGTTCCGCTTCACGAAGTACAGCTCGCGGGGCGTGCGGCAGCCCGGCCCGTGAATGGCCCCGGCCCGCAGCAACGTCACCGGCAACCGCTCGCCGAGCGCCAGGAGCTCCTGCTCCAGGGCGACCTTGCGCGTGGCGTACGTGGTGTCGCCGGGCGCGACCGTCGGCTGCGTCTCGGGCAGCGGCACGAGGTATTCCGGAAAGCCGTCCGGCTCGTCCTGGGTGTCGAAGCTGCGGCCCCGCCCGTCCTCGTACACCGCCCCGCTGGAGAGCACCACGGCCGACCCGATGCGGTCGGCGAGCGCCGCGTACTGACGGGCGTGCCCCCGGTGGAAGGCGACCGTGTCGACCACCAGCTCCACGCCGTCGCCGAGCACCTTCGCCAGCGCCGCGTCGTCGTCCCGGTCGAGACGCGCCTCGCGTACGTCAGCGGGCCACCGCTCATCGCGCCCGCCGGTCCGCGAGACCGCCGTCACCCTCCAGCCGTCCTCGGCGAGGGCCCGTACCGCCACGCGTCCGGTCTGTCCCGTCGCGCCGATCACCACTGCGTTCTTCATGTAGGGAACGTACGTGGCGGCCCCGGTGCGATACGTGCACATCTGCTCACAGCAGAGTGTCGCGGCGCCGCACCGCGGGCCCGGCGGATCGGCGGCCTCACCTCAGCGGCATCCGGGGGAACCTGCGCGACTCCTTCGCCCTCGCCGCGGCGAGCTCGGCCTCCTCCGCCTTCACGACCGCCGCGTACTTGTCGACGTACTCCTGCCCGGAGAGCCCGAGGATCGCGTACATGATCTCGTCGGTGACGGCCCGCAGGACCGCCTTCTCGTTGTCCATGCCGTAGTAACGGGAGAAGTCGAGGGGCTCGCCGAAGCGGATCGTCACGCGTCGGATGTTCGGCACCTTCTGGCCCGGCGGCTGCGCCTCGAAGGTGCCGATCATCGCGCACGGGATCACCGGCGCCTCCGCCTTGAGCGCCATCGCGGCGACGCCGACCTTGCCCTTGTACAGCCGCCCGTCGTGCGAGCGCGTGCCCTCCGGGTAGATGCCGAGCAGTTCGCCCTTGCGCAGGACGCACAGGCCCTCGCGGATCGCGGCCTGCCCCGCCTCCTTGCCGGAGCGGTCGACGGGGATCTGTCCGGCGCTGCGGAAGAAGGCGGCCGTGAGGCGCCCCTTGAGCCCCGGGCCCGTGAAGTACTCGGCCTTCGCGAGGAACGTGATGCGCCGCTTGATGATCGCCGGCATCAGGAAGTGGTCCGAGAACGACAGATGGTTGCCCGCGACGATCGCCGCGCCCGACTCCGGCACATGCTCCAGACCCTCGATCCTGGGCCGGAACAGCAAGCGCAGCAGTGGGCCGAGGATCACGTACTTGAGCAGTAGATAGAACATGGCGGCCACCTTCCCCTGATCCCGGTGCCGACGCACAGTAGCCAATCGGCGACGCGGACGCGAGAGCCCGTTCGGGCTCTTCCGCCCCCCTGCGCGGGTGATCCACCGGCGAGGCGGCTCGACGCCCGGCGCGGACGGGAGGTCCGCTGGCCTCGCCCCGGCGTCCCCGGTACGCGGGTCGACGCCACCGACGCCAGAGCACGCCACCGTCACTCGATCCGGAGGTTCCGTATGCGTCCGTACATCGTCGCAGCCACTGCCCTGGCCGCCCTCGGCACGGCCGTCCCCGCCCACGCCGCGGCCGAGGCCCCCGCCCGGGAGCGCGGGTTCTTCCTCACCGTCTCGGGCGCCGACAACGCCTGGGTCCGCGGCGTGAAGCTGCGCTGCGAGCCCCGGCCCGGCGGCCACCACCCGCACGCGGCCAAGGCGTGCGGGGCGATCCACCGGGCCAAGGCGGACTTCGACGCCCTCGCCGACGACCCGCACGCGTGCACCAAGGAGTACGAGCCGGTCACGGCGAGCGCGGTCGGAACCCATCAGGGACGGTTGATCGTGTGGCGGAAGACGTACCCGAACGCCTGTGCGTTGGACGTCGACACGGCCCACGTCTTCCGGTTCTGAACACCGGCCGGCATACCGCCGATGCCCGGCTGCCGCGCGGCACGGCGTCCGCTCACGCCGCGCGCGACAGCACCATCCCGAGCGTGATCAGTCCGAGCACGACCCAGCCGAACCACAGCCAGCCGTTGCTCCCGAGCGCCACCGAGTAGGCCGTCACCATGATCAGGCCTCCGACGGTGAACCCACCCATGGTCTTCGTGGAACCGGGCATCGCTCAGCCTCCTCCCGGCAGCCTCCGGCGCGTGCGCGCCGAGACCGCGGTCCGAGGACCATCGTGACCCGCGAGGGCCCTCCGGCGCTACCGCCCGCGTGCGGCCAGTGAGGCCAGATAGGCGTTGTACGCCTCCAGCTCCTTGTCCCCGTCGCGGTCGGCGGCACGGTCCTTGCGCCGGGCCTCGCGGTCCTCCGAGCGCCGCCACTGGAAGAGCAGGGCCACCAGCACGACCACGGAGGGGATCTCGCTGAACGCCCAGGCGATGCCGCCCGCGGCCTCCTGGTCGGCCAGCGCGTCGATGCCCAGCGAGGCTGGCGGGTGCATGTAGGTGCCGATCATCGGCTGGGTCGCCATCATCAGCGCGATGCCGAAGAACGCGTGGAACGGCATGCCCGCGAACAGCTCCAGCATCCGCATCACGTAGCCGGGGCGGTGCGGCCCCGGGTCGACGCCCATGATCGGCCAGAAGAAGACCAGGCCGACGGCGAGGAAGTGCACCATCATGCCGATGTGACCCGCCTTGGAGCCCATCAGCGTGTCGAAGAGCGGCGTGAAGTAGAGCGCGTACAGGCTCGCGATGAACAGCGGGATCGTGAACGCCGGATGCGTGATGATCCGCATGTACCGGCTGTGCAGCAGCCACAGCAGCCATTCGCGCGGCCCCTTGTGCCCACGCGCCGCGACCGGCAGCGCGCGCAGCGCCAGCGTGATCGGCGCGCCGAGCAGCAGCAGGATCGGCGAGAGCATGCTGATCACCATGTGCTGCACCATGTGCACGCTGAACATGACCATGCCGTAGTCGTTGAGCTTGGTGCACATGACCAGCAGCACGGTGAGGATGCCGAGCACGAAGGAGACCGTGCGGCCCACCGGCCACTTGTCGCCGCGCCGCACGAGCCGCACCACGCCCCACCCGTACAGGGCGAGGGCCAGCAGGCAGCCGATGAGGAAGAAGGGGTCGGCCGAGAGTTCCAGGCCTCGCCCCAGCGTGAACGGCGGCAGATCCATGTTCATGCCGTGCCCGCTGTGATCCATCCAGTGGCTCCTGATTCGTGCGGATTGTGCGACGTGCGTCGGCACCAGAGTAGAACCGCCCCCGGCCGCTGCTGCGACCGGGGGCGGGTAGTGCAACGGGCAACGACTACAGCACGCACTCCGCTTCGGCGTACCGCTCGTCGGGCACGGTCTTGAGTGTCTCCACGGCCGCCGCGAGCGGCACCATGGTGATGTCCGTGCCGCGCAGCGCGGTCATGTGGCCGAACTCACCGCGGTGCACGGCCTCCACGGCGTGCCAGCCGAAGCGGGTCGCGAGGACGCGGTCGTACGCGGTGGGGGTGCCGCCACGCTGGACGTGCCCGAGGATGACCGGCCGCGCCTCCTTGCCGAGGCGCTGCTCCAGTTCGAGGGAGAGCTGCCGGGCGATGCCGGCGAACCGCTCGTGGCCGTAGACGTCCTTGCCGCCCTCGTCGAACTCCATGGAGCCCGCCCGGGGCTTGGCGCCCTCGGCGGCCACGACGATCGCGAACTTCTTGCCCGCCGAGAAGCGCTCGCCGACCTTGGCGGCCAGCTCCTCGATGTCGAAGGGGCGCTCGGGCACGACGATGGCGTGCGCGCCCGCGGCCATACCGGAGTGCAGGGCGATCCAGCCCGTGTGACGGCCCATGACCTCGACGATCAGGACGCGCTGGTGCGACTCGGCGGTGGTCTTGAGCCGGTCGAGGGCCTCGGTCGCGACGCCCACGGCGGTGTCGAAGCCGAAGGTGACGTCGGTGACCGCGATGTCGTTGTCGATCGTCTTGGGCACGCCGACGATCGGCAGGCCCGCGTCGGAGAGCAGCCGGGCCGCCTTCAGCGTGCCCTCACCGCCGATCGGGATGATCGCGTCGAGCGCCAGGTCGGCGACGTGGCCCCGGGCGCGCTCCACGCCGTCCCGCAGATGGGCGGGCTGCACGCGCGAGGAGCCGAGGATGGTGCCGCCGCGGGCGAGGATGCCGCCCACCGCGTCGAGGTCGAGCTTGCGGTAGTCGCACTCCAGGAGGCCTTTCCAGCCGTCGTGGAAGCCGATGACCTCGTCGCCGTGGTCCACCACCGCGCGGTGCACGACGGAGCGGATGACGGCGTTCAGGCCGGGGCAGTCGCCGCCGGAGGTCAGGACACCAATGCGCATAGCCCGGGAAACCTTTGCAACGTGGGCCGAAGGGCCGGACCACGTCGTCCGGCTGGATCCCCGCCACCCTATCGGCGCCGGGGGGCCGTACCGCATCCGGCGTCCGAGGGCTGGACGCCCCCGCTCACATGTGCGGGCGGGGCGTCAAGCGGGCTGGCTCGGGGGCCGCGGGGAAGCGGCTACGCGGGCTGCTGCGCGGAGTGGATGCGCTCGGCGCGCAGCGCCTCGTACCAGCGGTCGTCCGTGGGCGGCAGCGCGTTCACATCGAGGGCCAGCTTCAGCAGCAGGTCCGCGATGAGCGGGTTGCGGGCGAGGACCGGGCCGTGCATGTACGTGCCGAACACCGTGCCGTTGTACGCGCCCTCGGTGCCGTCGCCCGTGCCGTTGCCCCGGCCGAGCGTGACGCGGGCCAGCGGCCGTGCGTTCGGGCCGACGTGCGTGACGCCCTGGTGGTTCTCGAAGCCCGTCAGCGGGGGCAGGCCCAGCTGCGGGTCCATGTCGGCGAGGACGTCGCCGACGCACCGCTCGCCCTCGCCGCGCGTGGAGACCACGTCGAGCAGGCCGAGGCCCGGCTCGCGCTGACCGAGGTCATTGATGAACTCGTTGCCGATGATCTGGTAGCCGGCGCAGACCGAGAAGACGATCGCGCCGTTGCCCACGGCGCGCTGGAGGCCGCCGTCGCGGCGCAGCCGCTCCGCCGCGAGGCGCTGCGGGCGGTCCTCGCCACCACCGATGAGGTAGATGTCGCCGGAGGTGGGCACCGGCTGGTCGCTGCGCACGTCGTACCGCTCGACCTGGAGGCCGCGCTGGCGGGCGCGGCGCTCCACGACCAGGGCGTTGCCCTGGTCTCCGTACGTGCTGAGCAGGTCGGGGTAGACCCACACCAGCCGCAGGCTGTTGTCGCTCATGCTCATGTGTCCCTACGAATGGTCTAGAAGGGCCGGTGGGGTCAGTTGCCGACGCGGCGGCGCAGGTCCTGGAACGCGGTGTAGTTCGCGATCGTCTCGATGCGTCCCGGCGGGGCCAGCTGCACCGCCTCGTCGACGGTCTCGCAGACCCGGAAGTCCAGGCCCGCGACCTCAAGACGCACGGCGAGGTCCAGCTTGCGGTCACCGAGGACGAAGATCGGGTGACCCGCGAGGCGGGTGTAGTCGACGTCCCACAGCCAGGAGGTGTCCGTGCCGTCCGCGCCTCGGGCGTTGACCGAGAGGATCACCGGGGTCGGCGGCGGGTCGATCAGCGAAAACGTCTCGAGCCAGCCCGCGGGGTTCTTCGCGAGGAGCAGCCGCAGGTCGCGGCCCTGGAACTGGACCACGTCATAGCGGCCGGCGACGGCCTGCACCTGGTACATCCGCTCCAGGGCGACCTGCGGCGGCACGCCGAAGACGGCGGCGACGGCGGCCGAGGAGGTGGCGTTGGCCTTGTTCGCGCGGCCGGGCAGCTGGAGGTGGATCGGCCAGGCCGAGCCGTGCGGGTCCAGGACGTGGTCGCCGGAGAGCACCCAGCTGGGCGCCGGGCGGCGGAAACCGCACTCGCCGCAGAACCAGTCGTCCCCGGGGCGCTGCATGACGCCACCGCAGGACGGGCACGACCAGGCGTCGTCCTTCCACTCCTGGCCCGCGGCCACCCACACCACGTTCGGCGAGGAGGAGGCCGCCCAGACGACCAGCGGGTCGTCGGCGTTGGCCACGACGACGGCCTTGGTGCCGGCCAGGCCCTCGCGCCACTTCTCGGCGAGCATGCGGGTCTCCGCGGCGCGGTCCAGCTGGTCGCGCGAGAGGTTCAGCAGGGCGATCGCCTTGGGGTCCACGTCACGGGCGACGCCGGCGAGGTACTTCTCGTCGACCTCGATCACGCCGTACCGGGCGTCGGAGCCGCCGGCGAGCGCCGAGGTGATCCCGGCGGGCATGTTGGCGCCGAGGGCGTTGGAGACCACGGGGCCGCTGGCGCGCAGGGCCTCCGCGATCAGGCGCGTGGTGGTCGTCTTGCCGTTGGTGGCCGACACGAGGACCACGTCCAGGTGTGTGGCGAGGCGTCCCAGCAGCTCGGGGTCGAGCTTGAGGGCGACCTTGCCGCCGATCACCGATCCACTGCCGCGGCCCGCCGCGCGCGACACCGCCGCGGCCGCCTTGCCCGCCGTCACGGCCAGCTTGGCCCGCGGCGACAGCGGGTCCGTGTTGCCTGACATCTGTCGAGATCCTCCTTGCGTACGGCGCCGCGCCTGCCCGGCATCGTTTCGTTGCTCAGCCTATCGAGATCCGCTGACAAGCCCGAACCACGGCACCACTCGATGCCGCTCCACCCCGAGGACCGTACTCTTGCCGCCATGCGACACGGCTCGATCCCGGGCGCCTCGGGGCGCGTACGACCTCTGACCCTGCTCGGTGACCCCGTGCTGCACACGGCCTGCGAGGAGGTCACCGTCTTCGGGCCCGAACTGGCGCGCCTCGTCGAGGACATGTTCGCGACGATGTACGCGGCACAGGGCGTCGGCCTGGCCGCCAACCAGATCGGTGTCGGGCAGCGGGTGTTCGTGTACGACTGCCCGGACGACGACGACGTCCGCCACCTCGGGCACGTGGTCAACCCGAGGCTCATCGAGGCGGACGGCGTCGTCGTGCGCGGACCGGAGGGCTGTCTGTCGCTGCCCGGTCTCGAAGCGGGCACGCCGCGCTTCGACCACGCCGTGGTCGAGGGGGTCGATGTGCGCGGGGAGCCCGTGCGGGTGCACGGGACGGGCTGGTTCGCCCGCTGCCTCCAGCACGAGTGCGACCACGTGGAGGGCGGCGTCTACACCGACCGCGTCACCGGCTGGCGGCGCCGCAGGGTGCTGCGGGCCGCCGCCAGGGCCTCCTGGAACAACTGAGGTCCGCCGGGGTCCGCGGGGGCGGGTCAGAAGCCCGGCCCGCCGACGCGGTTGCCCGCGGCGGCCAGCCGCCCCCAGAGCAGATCCGCCAGGCTGCGCACCAACTGCTCGCGCGGGCAGGGCCGTTCGCCGAGCCACCAGTCACCGGCCGCGTGCATCATGCCGACGATGCCGTGCCCCCAGACGCGGGCGAGTTCGGCGCCCTGCGGACCGAGGTCGACGCGCTCCTCGATGACCTCCGCCAGCTCCTCGCCCAGGCGGCGCAGCAGGGGGGCGGAGTGCAAACCGACGTCGAAGCCCTGCTCGCCGGGCGTGGGCGCCTCGGAGGGGTGCATCAGGAACCGGTAGACCTGCGGGCGCGCCTCGATCGCCGCGAGGTAGGTGTCGAGCGTCGCCTCCACCCGCTCCCTGCGCTCGGCGGGCGCGTCCAGTGCGGCCCGCAGTGAGGCGAGCAGCGCGTCCGTGTGCCGCTTGGCGAGCGCGGCGTAGAGCCCGCCCTTGTCGCCGAAGTGGCGGTAGAGGATGGGCTTGGTGATGCCCGCCTCGGCGGCGATGGCGTTCATGGAGGCGCCGGGGCCGTCGCGGAGCACCACCCGGTCCGCGGCTTCCAGGAGCTCCCGCCGGCGCTCTCGATGGTCCGCGGATCTCTGCTGATCGGTCGGCTGTGTGGTCCCCATAAGCGTTTCTCCCCGCCCGTGCGATTGCGTGACGCACGCGCAACGTAACACCCGGGGCGCGGCGCGCATCGAACGGGTTGCCGGGAGTTGACAGGGACTACTGGCCGGTAACAGACTTCCGTTACCGCTGGTAACGCCGCACTTGATCGCAGGTCCTGGAGGGGTCATGGCCGAGTTCACCATGGAGCTCAACGACGAACAGAAGGAGGTCCGGGACTGGCTCCACGGGTTCGCCGCCGAGGTGATCCGCCCCGCGGCCGCCGAGTGGGACGAGCGCGAGGAGACTCCCTGGCCCATCATCCAGGAAGCGGCCAAGCTCGGCATCTACTCGCTCGATTTCTACGCCCAGCAGTTCTTCGACCCGACGGGCCTCGGCATCCCGATGGCCACCGAGGAGATCTTCTGGGGCGACGCGGGCATCGGCCTGTCCATCATGGGCACCGGCCTGGCCGCCGTCGGCGTGCTCGCCAACGGCACCGAGGAGCAGATCGGCACCTGGATCCCGCAGATGTACGGCGACGCCGACGACGTCAAGGTCGCCGCCTTCTGCTCCTCCGAGCCGGACGCGGGCTCCGACGTGGCCGCCATGCGCACCCGGGCCGTCTACGACGAGGCCAAGGACGAGTGGGTCCTCAACGGCACGAAGACCTGGGCGACCAACGGCGGCATAGCCAACGTCCACGTCGTCGTCGCGGTCGTCGACCCCGAGCTCGGCTCGAAGGGGCACGCCTCCTTCATCGTCCCGCCGCACACGACGGGCCTGACCCAGGGCCAGAAGTTCAAGAAGCACGGCATCCGCGCCTCGCACACCGCCGAGGTGGTCCTCGAAGACGTACGCGTGCCCGGACACTGCCTGCTCGGCGGCAAGGACAAGCTCGACGAGCGCCTCGCCCGCGCGCGGGAGCGCGCCAAGGCGGGCGGTGAGCGCGTGAAGAACGCCGCGATGGCCACCTTCGAGGCGTCGCGCCCGGCGGTCGGCGCCATGGCGGTGGGCACGGCCCGTGCCGCGTACGAGGAGGCACTTGAGTACGCCAAGACGCGTACGCAGTTCGGCCGCCCGATCATCGACAACCAGGGCATCGCCTTCCAGCTCGCCGACATGCGCACCCAGATCGACGCCGCGCGCCTCCTGGTGTGGCGCGCCTCGTGGATGGCGAGCACCGGCAAGAAGTTCGAGTCGGCCGAGGGCTCCATGTCGAAGCTCTACGCGAGCGAGGTCGCCAAGAAGGTCACCGCGCAGGCCGTGCAGATCCTCGGCGGCAACGGCTTCACCCGTGAGTACCCGGTGGAGCGCATGCACCGGGACGCGGCGATCTACACGATCTTCGAGGGCACGAGCGAGATCCAGCGCCTGGTCATCGCGAGGACCCTCTCCGGCATGCCGATCCGCTAGAGCCTCTCCTGAGAACCCTCCGCTCCCGGCGGGGCCGAAGGGCCGGCCGCCGGGAGCACGCGGCTCTGCCGTGGCCGTCGCGCTGGTGGACATCGAACAAGATGGCGACTCCCGGGCATGCGCGCTGCTGCCCCGGGGTGCCACGGGGAGCGAGTGCCCTCAAACGAGTGATCTTTTCATCTTAGAGGTGCTCCGACGGCGGGATGGGAATCCCTCGTTGAGGACGCGAACGAGCGGCCTCAGGGCGAGGAGGAGTACGAAGGATGACCACTGCGGATGCCGGGACCGAGCCGGCGTGCTCGTTCCGCCATGACAACGCTCTGGAGCCCGATCCGTTCATGACGCGGATGCGGGCCGAGGCGCCTGTGACCCAGGTCCGCATGCCGTACGGCACGGGCACCTGCTGGCTGGTGACGCGCTACGCCGACGTGCAGACGGTGACCTCCGACCGGCGGTTCAGCCGGGCGGCGCTCGTCGGCCGGGACTTCCCGCGGATCACCCCGGCGCCCATCGCGCAGTCGGAAGCGATCAACCTGATGGACCCGCCGGCCCTCAACCCCCTGCGCAGAGTCGTCATCAAGGCCTTCACCACCCCGCAGGTCGAGGCGCTGCGCCCCTGGACCCAGCGCACCGTGGACGGGCTCCTCGACGAGATGGAGGAGCACGGCGCGCCCGCCGATGTCGTCGCGCACCTGGCGGACAAGGTGCCGCTGATGACGATCAGCCAGCTCATGGACGTGCCGGCGGCGGACCGCCCCCAGCTGCGCCGCTGGGCGGCGGCCATGATGTCGATGAGCGCCGCCGAGGCGTCCGCGGCGGCCGAGGCGAAGGTGGCCCTGCGCGCCTACTTCACCGAGCTGACCACCGCGCGACGCCGCGACCCGGGCGACGACCTGATCAGCGCGATGGCCACCGCGCGGATCGACGACGAGCTGCTGGCGGAGGGGGAGCTCGCCGTACTGGCCATGCTCCTGATGATCACCGGTCACGACACCACCACCTACGAGATCGGCAACGTCTCCTACACCCTGCTGACCCACCCCCTCCACCTGGACCGACTGCGGGAGCGGCCCGACCTGCTGCCCCGGGCCCTGGAGGAACTGCTGCGCCACATCCCCTTCCGCCAAGGCGTCGGCATCCCCCGGGTGGCCCTGGAGGACGTGGAGCTCGGCGGCCGGCTGATCAAGGCGGGTGACACCGTGCATGTCTCGTATCTGACCGCCAACCGCGACGAGCTGGTGTACGAACGGCCCGACGAGCTGGACTTCGACCGGACGGCACCCGCCGGACACATGACCTTCGGCTACGGCAGCCATCACTGCCTCGGCGCCCACTTGGCCCGCATGGTCCTCCAGGTGTCCATCGGCACACTGATCAACCGTTTCCCAGGACTGAGCCTGGCGGTGCCCCCGGACGAGGTGCGGTGGAACACCGTCTCGATCTGGCGCCACCCGCTCGCCCTCCCGGTTACCTGGTAGGGGGCGGACATCGCCACGCTATGCAGGCCGGCCATCGCCGTGCCCGAACATGTCATCACCCGGGAGCAGACCCTCGACCTGGCGAGGGAGCTCCATGCCGACCACCCGCAACTGGAACTCGCGCTGCGGCTGATCGCCAATACCGGCGTCCAGACCCGCCACCTGGTGCAGCCCATCGAGGACACCCTGCGCCATCCCGGCCTGACCGCACGCAACGCCCTGTACGAGGCCGAGGCCAAGGCCCGGGTACCCGAGGCCGCACGCCGGGCGCTGGCCTTCGCCGAGCTGTCCCCCCAGGACATCGACATGATCATCTACGTGTCCTGCACCGGATTCATGATGCCGTCGATGACCGCCTGGCTCATCAACACGATGGGCTTCCGGCCGCAGACCCGGCAGTTGCCGATCGCCCAGCTCGGCTGCGCCGCCGGCGGTGCGGCCATCAACCGCGCCCATGACTTCTGCACGGCCTACCCCCAGGCCAACGTGCTGATCCTGTGCTGCGAGTTCTGTTCGCTGTGCTACCAGCCGACGGACCTTGCGGTGGGCAACCTGCTGTCCAACGGCCTGTTCGGGGACGGCATCGCCGCCGCCGTGGTGCGCGGCCAAGGAGGCAACGGCGTGGAGCTGCACCACAACGCCTCGCACCTGGTGCCCGACACCGAGGAGTGGATCTCCTACGCGGTCCGGGACACCGGCTTCCACTTCCTGCTGGACAAACGCGTGCCCGGCACCATGGCCGATCTCGCGCCCGCCCTGCGGGAAATGGCCGAGCTGCGTGACTGGGACGTCTCCGGGCTCGACTTCTACATCGTCCACGCCGGCGGACCCAGGATCCTGGACGACCTGTGCACCCACCTGAACCTGCCGCCGAAGATGTTCCGCTACAGCCGGGCCACCCTGACCGAACGCGGCAACATCGCCAGCGCGGTCGTGTTCGACGCCCTGGAACGCCTCTTCGACGAGGGCGGTCCCGACCATGCCGCGCAGGGCATCATCGCCGGATTCGGCCCCGGCATCACCGCCGAGATCGCCCTCGGCACCTGGAACGCGGCGAAGGGGCCGGACCAGCGGCCCGCGGGCCGGCTCAGGGCCGGACAGACGCAGGCGGCCCCGGCGTGACGGCTGCGCGCGCGGTACGCCCGCGCTCTGCCCTCAGGGGCGGTACACGTACGGCGTGGTCGTGCACAGCGTGGTGAAGCCGAGGCGCTCCAGGATCGGGCGGCTGTCGTCGGAGGCGTCGACCTGGAGGTAGCGGCAGCCGCGCTCGACGGCGATCCGGGCGCGGTGGGCCACCGTGGCGCGGTAGATGCCCTTGCCGCGCCACTCGGGGGCGGTGCCGCCGCCCCAGAGGCCCGCGAACTCCGTGCCGGGCTGGAACTCCAGCCGGGCGCCGCACACCGGCCGGTCGCCCGCCATGGCGACGACGGCGACGATGTCGTCCGGCGTCTCGGTCAGTTGGGCGAGGACCCGGCTGCTCAGCCTCTCGCTCAGCTCGGCGTCGGCGTCGCCGAAGGCCGCGAGGTGTGCCTCGGCCATGAGTGCTACGCCCGCCGCGTCGGTCACCGGGAGCAGCCTGATGCCCTCCGGCAGCTCCGGCCCCGCGGGCAGGCTGTCGGCCTCGGCGACCAGCACCGTCTCCAGCGGATCGGCCACGAAGCCCGCCGCGAGGAGCCGCTCGGCCAGGTCGGCGGGGCGGTCGTACGAATGCAGCTTCCACTCGAACTCGCGTCCGGCGGCCGTGAAGTGGCGGATCTGCTCGGCGATCACGCCGTCCGCCGTCCTCGCGTCGACGTCCGACCACAGAACGCCGTTCCAGTCGTGTGCCGAGCCGGTCTGGCGGACGACGCCACCGGCCCGCTCGACGCGCGTGCCGGGGCCTTCGCTCTGAGCGTCGCGTCGCATCTGTCGGTCGTAGGCGGCCAGAACCGCTGCGAAATCCATTCGGTCACTTCAACAGGGACGACAGGGGGCGGCAAGTGAATAACGCCGGGGCGGGGTCAGGAGTGCCAGTGGCAGCGGAGGGCGGCGGTGATGAAGCCGGGGCCGAACGCCACGGCCACGCCGTGCGTCCCGTCGGCGGGCGGGGCGGTGTGAGTGCGTTCGAGGACACGGAAGACGCTGACGCCTCCCATGTTGCCCTCTTCCGCCAAGGTGTCCACGGAGTGGCGGGTCTCGCTCCGCGCAAGCCCCAGCGCCTCGGCGGTGCCGCTGATGATGCGCGGACTGCCAGGGTGGATGATCCCGAAGTCGACGGTGTGCTCTCCCAGCCAGTCCGTCACAGGTGTGAGGGCGGAGACGGCCGCGGAAGGCGCCTGTTTGGTGGAGTCGAAATGCATGCCCTGGGGGTCGAGCCGCCCGCGGTAGTGGGCGAGGCTGCCGGGCAGCGTGTACTCGAAGGTGTCCGCGATCGCCAGCCCCGGCCCCGAGGGGGCGCTGGTGACCACCGCTGCGGCGGCCGCGTCCGCGAACAGGGCTTTGTAGATCATCGACTCGATGGTGTCGATCGCGTGGTTGTAAGAGGTCGAGAGCACTTCGGCCGCGACGACGAGCACTCTGTCGTCGGGGCGCGCGATGACCAGGTCCGCGGCGCGGATCAGGGACTGGACACCGCCCGCGCACGCCACCGTCGTCAGGGCGACGCGGCGCACCGTCGGCCGCAGCCCGAGGCGGTCGATGAGATGGACGTCGAGATTCGGGACGGCCCAGCCGGTGGCATGGGTGGTGACGATCGCGTCGATGTCGTCGGGCGTCAGCCCGGCCGCCCGCAGGGCCTCTTGGGCGGCCTGCTCGGACATGTCCACGGCGTCGTCGAACGCCGCCTGGGTCCGCTCCCGCACATCGGCGCTCCCGGACACGGTCGGGGAGGCGAGGGGACGCGTGAAGTGGCGCGTGTGCACGCCGCAGTTGTTGACGACGCGGAGGATCGCGTTGAGCCTGGGATGGTCGTGGTGATGGGCACGTATGTCGTCGGCGATCTCGTCCGTGGTCACCTTGTGGGCGCCGAGGACAGTTCTGGGGTTGGACACGTAAACTGGCATGGGCACTCCCACGGTGCTGATTCGGGTGCGGGGGGTGCCGATAACGTACTTGACGGGGCAGCGGGTGTCCCCCTTCACGCGAGAGCCGGGGGCTCTGGCCTCACACCGCTCGGAGCATCGGTGCGCGTGCGTGCTTCCGGGCCGTGCCGGGGTGGTAGATGAGGATGAACAGCCGGGAACCCGGGGCCGTCATGGGCTGGGCCGCGCAGATCGACACCCAGCCGAGGCCGTGGACGGCGTGCCGCAGAGGTCGTTCGTGACCGTCGGGGTGGATGAGGGCGCCGTCGATGTCGTACAGGTGGGCCAGTTCGGGGTCCGCGAGCACTTCCTTCTCGATGCCGCGCAGGATCTCGTCGTCGGGGCGGGCGACCAGGGCGGCACGCAGCTGCGGCAGCACCATCGGGGCCCATGAGTCGCGCCAGTCGGTCAGCTGCTCGCGGCCTCCATGGTCCAGGAGCATCCACCGCATCGTGTTGGCCGGCACCTGCCGGTCGGGGAACATCGCCCGGAACGGTTCGTTGTGGGCGAGCAGTTCCCATGACGCGTCGGTCACGTATGCCATGTGGGTGATGCTGTCGACGGCTTCCTGCCACACGCCCGGTACCTCCTTGCCGGAGGAGGGGTGCAGCGGCCCCGGCGGGTCCTGGAGGAGCGCGTAGCGATTGAGGGAGACCCACTCCTGCTCATTGAGCCCGAAGAGACGCGCGACATCACGGAGCAATGCGGTCGGCGGATTGGGGTAATTGCCGGATTCAAGGCGGTGGTACGTCCCGAACGTGCGGTGCAGCAACTGATCGACCTGATGCTGGGACAGGCCGGGAGCCCGGCGTCCCTGACCGCTCGGCCGCGAGAATCCATGCGATTCGGGGGCAATGAGGGCGCGTCGTTCGCGGAGCAGAGCGCGGAGCGCCGTCTTGTTCATGGTGGGTAATCCCTCTTGTGCACGCCGAGTTGGAGCGTGATCAGTCTAAATATTCGCATCTTCTTTGGTAGTAAACATTGCCCGAAGAAAACGATCAGTCGCTGCGGCATCATGGTCTGCGCGACCTCGTCGACCAGCGGGTTTGATCGTCGGCGAGTGCGCGGGCACAACTGTGGGGCATCTTGCCCGGGGAGCTTGAGAATGGCTGAAATTCCCCGGCATTGGGTACCCCCTAGGCCCATCGAGCCGACGCGGGATGCGCGTGGGACGGTTGTTCGTATTCCGATCCGTGTGGTTGGAAACAGGGCAGCACCGCACCACGCGGACCTTCTTCCCGGTCCGGTTTCGTGGGTCCACCGGCTGCGGTCGGTGCCGTCACTCGCCATTACGTAGCGGCCACGGTACCGACCGCCCGTGGTTGTCCCCGGCCGCGTCACGCGGCCCTGATCCGCTCCTCGGCCCGCGCCAGGATCTCCGTGACCCGCAGTCCGAACCGGACGTCGCACGGGTGGGCCGCGCCGGTGTGCGCGGCCGTGACGAGTCCGTCGATCGCGGCGTCGAAGGCCTCGTCGGCGCCTTCCCACGGCGGCAGTACGGCGATGCCGCTCTCGCCGCGCAACTCCACGGCCAGGCCCGACCCCTTCGCCGGCGCCGTGAGGCTCAGCGCCGCAGTGCTGGAGGCGCCGCCCGCGTGGCGCAGGATCAGGTGGGCCGTGTCGCCGGGCCCCGGAGCGGCCGTCACCTCGCTCACGTCGCCGAGGACCGGCAGCAGCATCGACAGGGCGTGCGGCCCCACGTCCCACAGGCCGCCGCGGCTCGCGCGCCACGGCGAGGAGAACGCGGCGGATCCGTCCGGGGCGTAGAAGGAGCCGTACCAGTCGGCGCGGCCGGTGAACCAGCCGCCGACGGCGGCCTGTTCGGCCACCCACGCCGAGCTGAGGGTGGCGAAGCGCAGCGTGAAGAAGACCACGGACGCCACTTCGGCGCGCTCCACCGCGAGGGCCAGCTCGCGCGCGGCGTCCGGCGCCGTGGCCACCGGCTTGTCGAGGAGCAGGTGGCAGCCCGCCGCCGCGGCGCGCGCGGCCAGCGGCGCCTGCACGTCGGGCGGGACCGCGAAGGCCACGGCGTCGCTCGCGGCGAACAGTTCGTCGACGTCCGCGTACGCCGTCGTCCCGTGTGCGGAGGCGAGCGTGGCCGCGGCCTCCGGGCGACGGCCCCACACACCGCTGAGGTCGATGTCCGGGTGCCGGGCTAGGGCGGGGGCGTGCGTGGTAGTGGCCCAGGGCCCTGTGCCCACGAGGCCGATGCGAAGACGGTTCATGGGCGGCAGTATGGCCGAAGCGGCCGGAAAGCGGCCTCGCGCGGCGGATAACCCCCACGGCCAATGGCCGGTTGCCGACAGCGCGCATGCACGGATATGAACGGCAAGGCCCGCTTCACGGACATCAGCGGGCATGGTCCTCTTCACCGGACATGAGTGGCATGCTCCTCCGGCACATGCCGATTTCCTGGGGGTGAATACCCATTCACCCGCTATCGTGAATATCCACGCGCCAGCGCCTCGTCGGTGCTCTTCCGACGCCCAGCGGCGGAAGGGGAGGCGGTATCCGTGGCGAGAAGGAGTGTCCCTCCGGCGGGCGAGGGTGAGGGCCGGGCCCGGGCCCCCGTTCGCAGGGACGCCGAGGCCACCAAGGACTCCATCGTCCGGGCCGCCCGCCACCTCCTCGCGCGGCACGCGCACGGTGAGATCACCCTCAAGGCGGTGGCCGAGCGCGCCGGGGTGAGCGCACCACTGGTCCTGAAGTACTTCGGCAACAAGGACGCCCTGTTCGCTCAGGTCATGTGCTTCGAAGCCGACGTGGCCGGGCTCCTCGACGCGCCACTCGCCGGCCTCGGCCGGCACATGGTCCACCACTTGCTGACCGGCCAGGCCGAGCGGGGCGCCGACCCCATCCTGCGCATCGTCTTCGCCCCGCTCCACGGCGAGCGGGGCGACCTCCTGCGCGCCAACTTCCGCGCCCAGGTGGCCCAACGGCTGGCCGAGCGCCTCCCGGGACCGGACGCGGAGCTGCGCGCCGAACTCGCCGTGAGCATGCTGCTGGGCCTCGGCGTCATGTACGGCATCGCCCGCGGCCCGCGCCTGCGCGCCGCGTCGATCGCGGACATCACCGACCGGTACGCGCCCTCGGTGCAGGCCTTCCTGACTCCGCGGTGACCCGCCCCGCGGGTGCGCCGGCCGCCCGGGGACGCTCGCCGCGCCGTACGACGGCCACCGCGGCGAGCCCCACCGCCAGGCCGAGCACCGTCTGCGCGCCGAAGGGCTCACCGAACATCAGGGCGCCCCACAGGGCCGTCACCGGGGCCATCAGGAACATCAGCGTGTTGACCCGGGTGACCCCGGAGCGCCGCAGGATCAGCCAGTACAGGCCGTACCCGCCGAACGTGGAGAGCGTCACGAGCCAGCCGATCGCGGCCCAGAAGGACATCTCGGCCGGTGGCGTCGCGGCCCGCGCCGCCACGGCGAGCGCCGTGAAGACGGCGGCACTGGTGAGGCAGTGGATGGTCATGGATACCGCCGGGCCCACCGGGCGCGTCGTGCGCCGGTCCAGGAACGTCGCCGCCACCAGCGACAGCATGCCGAGGAACGGCACGAGATAGGCCCACCACACGGTGTCGCCGCCGCCCGCGAAGTCGGCCGCCGTCACGATGACGACGCCGCTGACCCCGAGCCCGAGGCCGATCCACTGCGTGCGGGAGACGAACTGCCCCAGCAGCGGACCGGCGAGCGCTCCCGCCACCAGGGGCTGGGTGCCGTCGATCAGGGCGGTGGTGCCGCTGGAGACGCCGAGCTGGATGGCGTAGTAGACGGTGAGCAGGTATCCGCTCTGCGACAGCACGCCCACGAGTGCCTGCCGCCCGACGTCGCGTGCCGTCAGACCGCGCCAGGGCGCGCGCGCCACAGTGAGGGCGACGGCCCCGAGGACCAGGGCCAGCGGCAGGAACCGCCACATCAGCACCGTCACCGCGGAGGCGCTGCCCGCGCCGAGCTTGGCCCCGATGAAACCGGAGCTCCAGGTCAGCACGAAGGCGATGGACAGCAGGACGTTCATGGTGCTCCTTCCCGCCACGCCCGCCACGGGGGAGCGGCCCGGCGCGAGAGAGTAGACCGATCTGTTTACCCCTGATCCCGGGGTCGAGTATACAGAACGGTCTACTATGGGTTGCATGAGCGAGGACGGGTGCGGGATGGCGTACGAGAAGGAGGGCGTGGGAGCGGTCGCCGCGCCGCGGCGCATCGCCATGACGCCGGCGGCGCGCCGCGCCCTCGACGCCGCGGGGCGGCTCTTCTACGAGCGCGGGATCCATGCCGTCGGCGTGGATCTGATCGCGGCCGAGGCGGGGGTGACGAAGAAGACCCTCTACGACCGGTTCGGCTCCAAGGAGCAGATCGTCGTGGAGTACCTCGCCGACCGGGACGAGCGCTGGAGGGAGTTCCTCGCCGGGTATCTGGAGGCGGCGCCCACGCCGCGCGCCCGGATCCTGGCCGTCTTCGACGCCTCGCGCGACTGGGCGGCGGACCGCTCGGTCAAGGGGTGCGGCATGGTCAACGCGCATGCCGAGATCAGCGACGCCGCGCACCCCGCGTACCCGGTCATCACCGGGCAGAAGGCCTGGATGCTCGCGCTCTTCACGGGCCTGGCCCGGGAGGTCTCCCCGCGTGGCGCCGAACGCCTGGCGCGGACGCTGACGCTGCTGCATGAGGGCGGCCTCGTCGCGCACGGCCTGCGGATCTTCCCCGACGCGCTCGATCAGGCCCGAGGGGAGGCCGAGCGGTTGCTTGCGGGTGGGGCGGAGCCGTCCGGCGCCGGTCGTTGACAAGTCTTTGCCCGTGGCCGGAATGTTTCCGTTCGTGATCGTGCGTGGGTCCGGATGGGTGCGCGTGGAGGCCTTTTCCGGCCGAGGTACCCCTTCTGGCCTTGGCAAAGTGCGGCCGAAAGTGTGGGGGCGGTGGCCGGTCGTGGGTCTCCGGAACGTTGACCGTACGCAATCGCAGGCGCACGATCGACACATAGGTGCTAGATACATCTAATGACGTGGATGTGTCTACTCGCTGCGCCTGGTTCGCAAGAGCAGGAGGAAGCACATGTGTGGCATCACCGGCTGGGTCTCCTTCGACCGTGACCTGACGGCCGCGTCCACCACCCTGGACGCCATGACGGAGACGATGTCCTGCCGGGGACCGGACGACCGCGGCACGTGGACCGGCGGCCCCGCAGGGCTCGGACACCGCCGGCTCGCGATCATCGATCTGCCCGGAGGACGCCAGCCCATGACGGTCGAGACGCCGACCGGAACCGTCGCCCTGGTCTACTCGGGGGAGACGTACAACTTCACCGAACTCAGGCGCGAACTGGCGGGCCGCGGCCACCGGTTCACGACCGAGTCCGACACCGAGGTCGTCCTGCGCGGCTATCTGGAGTGGGGCGAGTCCCTCGCCGAACGGCTCAACGGCATGTACGCCTTCGCGATCTGGGACGCCCGGCACGACCGGCTCGTCATGATCCGCGACCGCATGGGCATCAAGCCGTTCTACTACCACGAGACGGCCGACGGCGTCCTCTTCGGCTCCGAGCCCAAGGCGATCCTCGCCAACCCGCTGGCCCGTCCCCGCGTCGGCGTCGACGGACTGCGAGAGCTGTTCTCCGTGGTCAAGACGCCCGGCCACGCGGTGTGGGAGGGCATGCGCGAGGTCGAGCCCGGCACCGTGGTGACCGTGGACCGCTCGGGGCTGCGTCGGCACGTGTACTGGTCGCTGGAGACGAGGCCGCACACCGACGACCGTGACGCGACCATCGCGAAGGTGCGCGAACTCCTGGAGGACATCGTGCGCCGCCAGCTCGTCTCCGACGTGCCGCGCTGCACGCTGCTCTCCGGCGGCCTCGACTCCTCGGCCATGACGGCACTCGCCGCGCGGCAACTGGCCGAGGCGGGCGAGACGGTGCGCAGCTTCGCCGTCGACTTCGTCGGCCAGGCGGACCACTTCGTCGCCGACGAACTGCGGGGCACGCCCGACACGCCGTTCGTGCACGACGTGGCGAAGGCGGCGGGCACCGAGCACCGCGACATCGTCCTGGACTCGCACGCCCTCGCCGACCCCGACGTACGCGCCAAGATGATCCGCGCGCGGGACATCCCCATGGGCTTCGGCGACATGGACGCCTCCCTCTACCTCCTCTTCCGCGCCATCCGCGAGCACTCCACGGTCGCGCTCTCCGGGGAGTCCGCCGACGAGGTCTTCGGCGGGTACCTCCAGTTCTTCGACGAGCAGGCGCGCACCGCGGACACGTTCCCGTGGCTCGTGCGGTTCGCCGACCACTTCGGGGACGACTCCGGGGTGCTGCGCCCCGACCTGACGGACGCGCTCGATCTGCCCGGATACGTCAAGGAGAGTTACGCGACGGCTGTCGACGGCATCCGACGCCTGGACGGCGAGAGCGACTTCGAGTACCGGATGCGCAAGATCTGCCATCTGCACCTGACCCGCTTCGTGCGCGTCCTGCTCGACCGCAAGGACCGCGCCAGCATGGCCGTCGGCCTCGAAGTGCGCGTCCCGTTCTGCGACCACCGCCTGGTCGAGTACGTCTACAACACGCCCTGGGCGCTGAAGTCCTTCGACGGCAGGGAGAAGAGCCTGCTGCGGGAGGCGACCGCCGATCTGCTGCCCCGGTCGATCTACGAACGGGTCAAGAGCCCGTACCCCTCCACGCAGGACCCCGCGTACGCCCGTGCTCTCCAGGGCCACGTCAAGGAATTGCTCGCCCGGCCCGGCCACCCGGTCTTCGAGCTCGTGGACCGGGAGCGCGCGGCGCGGGCCGCCGAGCGGGAGGCGCCGCAGATCACCCAGGCCTCGCGGCGTGGTCTGGAGCGCACCCTGGACCTCGCGCTCTGGCTGGACCTCTACCAGCCGGACATCGCGCTGTCCTGACGCGAACCGGGTGCCGAAGCAGTGGCGCCCGGGGAGGGAGTGCGCCGCTCACTCCTTCGGTTCGCCCGAGGTGGCGAGGGTGTCGAGGAACCGCCGGAGCGCGGGCCTCCCGTCCGCCCCGAGGCTCCGCTGCACCGGCGGCACGCTCGCCCCGCGCCGGGCCTCGGGGATCCGGCAGAGGTCGAGGTGCTCCTCGGCGCTGGTCACCGCGCGGCGTATGAACTCCGCCACCGGCATCCCGAGCCGGTCCGCGTGGCGCAGGACCGAGGCGTACTCCTCGGGGGTGAACACGACCTGCACAGGCTGGGCACCGTCCATGGACGCATGATGCCGCCCGAGGTGATGTGACGCGGTGTGGTTGGCATATTCGCCCACGAATGCGTGAAAACGGCGGAAGACGGCCGCGTGAACGCGAAGTGACCCCGACCGGACGGGGGAATCTCGGTCGGGGTCACATCATGTTCAACAATAAACCACCATGAGGGGTGCCCGTGCACAGGCCCCCATGTGAGCCGGGTTACGCCTGCGCGATCATGGCCACCGACGCCGTGACGCCCACGACGACGATGAAGGAGCGCATCAGCACGGGCGGGAGGCGGCGGCCGTAGCGCGCGCCCACCAGCCCGCCCACCGTGGAACCGGCGGCGATCAGCCCGGCCGCCGCCCAGTCGACGTCGGCGACCACGATGAAGACGACGGCCGCGATCCCGTTCACGAGCGAGGCGAGGACGTTCTTCGCCGCGTTCAGCCGTTGCAGGTCGTCCAGGAGGAAGGCGCCGAACAGACCCATGAGCAGCACCCCCTGCGCCGCCCCGAAGTAGCCGCCGTACACGCCCGTGGCGAGCACACCGCACCACATCGGCACGCCGCCGTCCCGCTTGCCCCGCTCCCCGCGCTCCCTGAGCCGCCGGTTCAGCCGGGGCTGGAGCAGCACCAGGGCGCACGCGGTCAGGATCAGCGCCGGCACCACCGCCTGGAAGGCGTCGGCGGGCAGCTTCAGGAGCAGCAGCGCGCCGATGAGGCCGCCGATGAGGGAGGCCGTGCCGAACCGCACCAGGCGCCGGGCCTGCCCCTTCATCTCCCTGCGGTAGCCGTACGCGGCGCTCAGCGTGCCCGGCACCAGGCCGAGATTGTTCGACACGTTGGCGAGCACCGGCGGGAAACCGAAGGCGAGCAGGGTGGGGAAGGTGATGAGGGTGCCGGACCCCACCACCGCGTTGATCCCGCCGGCCGCGACACCGGCCACTCCGACGGCCACCATTTCGAGCGCTTCCGCACGTCACCTTTCCCACACGGTCGTCTCCCGCGCGGTAGGGCCTCCCGCGCCGTCGTGGCCCGCCGACGGAATTCCGTCACCCCGGGTCGGCGCCCGTCACCGGGTCGCCGCCCGGGCCAGCAACGATCTTGGGGGACGTGCGAAACCCAAGTCAATCCTCCGGTTTCCTTGCATCACCCCAAGCTCTGGCTTCACCCTCGCCGCCTCACGGGGTAACTTCACCTCCCGTGACCTTGGACGATCTCCGTGTCTTCGTGGCCGTGTGCCGCGCGGGCAGCCTCAGCGCGGTGGCCCGCGACCTCACCTGTACGCAGTCGGCCGTGAGCCAGCACGTCAAACGCCTGGAGAGGGAAGTCGGCGTGAGTCTCCTGGAGCGGCACGCGCGCGGCGTCGTGCCCACCTCGGCCGGGCGCGTGCTGCACGCCGCCGTGTCCGACGGCATCGGCGGCATCGACCTCGCCGTGCGGCGTCTGCGGGAGCAGGCCCGCGGGGAAGCCGGCACGGTGCGGATCACGACGGGCGCCACCAGTGTGCGGCACTTCATGGCCGAGGCCGTCGTCGGCTTCCGCGAGCGTTGCCCCGGCGTCAGCCTGGAGTTCGAGACCGTGGCCTCCAGCAGCGGCTGCTTCGACGCTCTCGCCGCCGACCACCTCGACCTCGCCTGGATCACCCTCGGCGAGCCCGTGCGCGGCATCGAGCAGCGGCCGATCCTTGCCCTGCCCTGGGTCCTCGCGGTCCGTGCCGACGACCCGCTCGCCGCACGGCCGTCCGTCGAACCCGCCGAACTCGGCACGGGCCCGGTCATCACACCGCCGATGAGCTCGACCTCCCGCGCCCACCTCGACGCCCACCTTCGCCCTGCCCATCCCCGGCCAGGTCGGCTGCGCCCTGCTCGGTGTGCCCCGCGACGACGCGGCCGACCTGGCCCGCCACTTCGTCTCCACCTCCGCCGCCGCCACCGACCACCGCGCC
>NZ_JAFEXF010000359.1 GCF_016905445.1 Streptomyces sp. G44 | reverse complement strand
CGCCGGTACCGCGCAGGCCCCCCGAGGCCGCCTCGGGCGTCGCCGACTGGCTGGACGCGCCACGCCCGTCGGCCGCCCCCGGGGTATGGAGGTTCCGGTACGTCCCACCGCCTCCGGAGGGCCAGGACGGGCGCCGGATGGACCGTGCGCTGGTGGCCGGACTGACGATCACGCTGGTGCTCGGGCTGGTCCTCTGGTTCCTGTGGCGGCAGGGGGAGCTCCCCTATCAGACGGCGCTGGTTCGGATGGTCGTGCCCAACGGGTGGTTCTTCGAGCCGGCCACCCTCAGGCCGAGGGTGTGGCAGGGCGCGGAAGCACTCCAGGTGGTCGCCGGCGCGTTCTTCGGACTGCTGGTGTACGGCCTCGGCCGCCTCGGCAACTGGGCCGAGGCGCTGCGGCACGTGATCGCCCGGCAGCGGCAGCCGGTGCGCGCGCTGCGCGCCGCGCTCGGCGCGCTGATCGTGCTGGCGTTCGTATGGCCGGAGGCCTTCCCGCTCGTCTCCTGGGACGCGCTGCCCGTCGTCACTCCCCTGATGTCCCTGGTCGTGCTCTGCACCGGGGGCTACGAGATCTTCGAGAACGAGCTCGTCACGTACGGCCTGTACACGCTGATCACCGTGGCGGCCGTGTGGCCGTTCGCGGGGCTCGGTGACTGGCGGGGTCTCCTGCGGACGCACCTCTCCCGGCGGGGCGCCCCGCGGCTGCCCCCGCCGCCTCCCACGCCCGCCCCGACGGGCCGGGCCCAGTGGGCCGAGCTGCGGGGGGCGGGTCTGCACGAGGCGGCCGACGCGCTCAGCGCCGAGGTGCTCGGCGGCCGGATGACCGACGTGGACTGCGTCCGGGTGCGCCGGGAGTGGACCGCGGCGAGGCGGAGCCCCGCCCGGCTCGCCTCGTTCACCGAGACCGTGCTGCGCCAGGGCGGGGCGGCCTGGCCGCACCCTTCCGGCGCCAGGGACCTCCCGTCCCGCCTCGCTCTCCACGACCTGCTCGTGGGACAGGTCAGGATCGGGCGGTGCGCCCCCGAGGCCCGCAACCCCTGGGAGCGCCGCGGCGTCGGCCTCGCCCTGGACCCCGCCGTGCTGGGCACCTCGCTCCTCGCGGTGGGCCCCTCCGGCTCCGGCAAGACCGAGCGGCTCGTCCGGCCCGTGGTGGAGTCCCTGTCCCTGCAAGCGCTCACCGGCGGCTGCGCGGTGGTCGCGGTGTGCGCGGCCGGTGTCCCGCTCGGCGCGGACGACGCGTACGACGTCGTCGTCAAGCTCGGCGACCCGGCCTCGCCGCACGACCTCGACCTGTACGCGAGCACCACGGATCCCGACGAGGCGGCGTCCTTCCTGGCCGAGGGGCTCGTCGGAGACCTGCCGACGATGGACAGCCGCCGCGCGGCCACCACCCTGGCCCAGGTGCTGGGCCCCTACTGGGCCGCGCACGGACGCTTCCCCTCGGTCCCCGTCCTGCGGGAACTGCTCGAAGGGGTGCCCTCCGCGGTGGCGGACCTGCGCCACGAACTGCGCGCGGAGGAGCACGCCGTGATGCGCCGCGAACTCGACGCGCGCGTCCGCCAGCAGGGCAGCGCCACCGACCCGGGCCCGGCCCTCGCCGACCGGCTCGCGCTCCTCGACCGGCCCGCGTTCGCCGACTTCTTCGGCGCGGGCAGCGACAGCCCCTTCTCCCTGCGCGCTGTGGCGCACCACCCGATGCGCGTGCGCGTCGAGCTGCCCGAGCGCGGCCACGCGGAGGCGGCACGGCTGATCACCCGCCTCCTGCTCGCCCAGTTCAACGCCGTGGCGCACAGCCGTGCCGACCGTGAGCACTTCATCTGCCTGGTGCTCGACGACGCCACCCGCACCCTGACCCACGAGACGGTCACCGGCATGCAGCGCCTGCGGTCGGTGAAAGCGGGAGTGGTGCTCGCCCTGCGGACGGTGAGCGACGTACCCGAACCGCTGCAAGGACCGCTGTACGCCACCGTCGGCTGCCGTATGGCCTTCTCGGGCATCTCGACGTGGGACGGCAGGCGCTTCGCCGAGGCGTGGGGCAAGGCGTGGATCGAGACCCGCGAGGTCGCCGAGCACGCGGTCTTCGCGGACCAGCCGCTGACCCGCGCCCTGCACGCCCTGCGCAAGCTCGCCACCGGCAAGGCGGTCACCAGGGACGCCGTCACCGTCCGCCAGGTCGAGCGCGAGCGCTGGTCGGCGTCGGAACTGGCGCACGGCGTGCCGCCGGGCCACGCGGTCCTGTCGCTCACCGATGTACGAGGGGAGTACGCACCGCCGCTGCTGGTCGATCTGCGCGGCTGACGGCGCCCCGGACGGCCCCCGGCGCGGCGACACACGTACGGGGGTGACCGGTCCCGTCCATACCGTACGGTGAGGCAGAATCGACACAGGTCGTTCATACGGACCGGCCAAAAGATCCACATCCCGGCGCCCGGGTCACCGGGCCGCGGTGCCCAGGGCCTCTTGGGCCCCCGGGGACCGCCGGGAAGCCCGCCCGCCCCGCCTGCCGCAGACCTGAAGGTCCCATGCCGCCCACGCTCGCCTCGCTCGTCCACCACTCCGCGCTCAAACTGACCGTGCGTGCGGGCGAGGAGCGCCTGGACACCCCCGTGCGCTGGGCGCACGCCAGCGAACTCGCCGACCCCGTGCCCTACATGGAGGGCGGCGAACTGCTCCTGATCACCGCGCTCAAACTGGACGCGGAAGACCCGCAGGCCATGCGGCGGTACGTGAAACGGCTCGCGGGAGCCGGCGTCGTGGGCCTCGGCTTCGCCGTCGGCGTCCACTACCCCGACATCCCGAAGGCGCTCCTGGACGCCGCCACCGAGGCGGGGTTCCCGCTCGTCGAGGTGCCGCGGCGCACACCGTTCCTCGCCATCAGCAAGGCCGTCTCCGCCGCCATCGCCGAGGAGCAGTACCGCGCGGTGACCGCCGGCTTCTCCGCCCAGCGCGAGCTGACCAGGCAGGCCCTGAGCGACGGTCCCGAAGGCCTGCTGCTCGCGCTCGCCGGACAGGTCGACGGCTGGGCCGCGCTCTACGACGCGTCCGGCGCCGTCGTCGCCACCGCGCCGGAGTGGGCCACCCGCCGGGCCGCCCGGCTCACCGCCGACGTCGAACGCCTCCGGGAGCGGCCCGCGCCCCCCCCCGCGCGTCCCCGGCTTCCCCCCGCGCGGGTCCGGGGGGTGTGCGGGGGGGGGGGCCGCGCCCGCCCGACGGCAGCGCGCCCCGGTGGGGGGGCTGCGCCGGGGGGGGGGGGTGCGCGCCGATCAGCGGGGTCGGTCCCGGGGGGCCCCGCCGCAGCGCCGCCTCCACCAGCGCCTCCGTGTGGACGTCGAGCGCGGACAGCGGGTCGTCCAGGACGAGGAAG
>NZ_JAFEXF010000358.1 GCF_016905445.1 Streptomyces sp. G44 | reverse complement strand
GCGGTGGCGCGCGCCGTAGTACCCGGCCCGGCCGCGCGCGGCGAGCGCCCCGGCGAGGAGCATCCGCCGGGCCGCGGAGCGCAGCTGCTCCTCCACCGGCCAGGGCGCGGCCCCGGCGGGCCCTGTCGGCACATCGCGCCACCAGCGGATCTCGTCGCTGGGCACGCTGAGCCCGATGAGTACGTGCCGGGCGGCGGGCGAGGCGCTGCGGGAGAGGGCGACGAGGGCCTCGCCGATGAGGTCCTCGCAGTCGGGGAAGGCCCGGCTCTCCGGCACCAGGAGGCTGGTGCCGCTGCCGCCGGGCCCCGGCGGTGTCCAGCGGGCGTAGCGGCCGGGGGCTCCGCCGCGTCGCCGCCAGCCGTGGCGGGCGAGCAGCGCGGCGAGCACCGCCGGGTCGACCGTGCCGGGGCCGGGGGGCCGCGTCCAGGGGGCCGCCCGCGGCGCGGGGTGCGGGCGGACGGGGGGCAGGGGGTCGTCGTGGGGGCGGTGCATCAGGGTCTTCCTCCCGTCCCGACGCGGCACATGATCTCGCGGAGCGCGCGGTCGTCGAAGATCCGCGAGGTCGGTATCCGCACGGTGGTCCTGCGCCGGCCGGTGACCGGGTGCCCGGCGAGGTTGGTCCAGTAGCAGCAGTGCCGCAGGTCGAGCCGGTCGTGGCCGGCGCGCAGCCAGTCGTCGCGCGAGCGCGGCACGAGCATCACGACGAGGATCTTGTGGACCGAGACCGGCGTGCGGGCGAGCTTCTCCAGGTGCGGGTTGTCGAGCGTGAAGGAGAAGGCGGTCCGGTCCGGGTCCGGCGCGGTCTGGTACGTGCACTTCAGCTGGACCTTGATGGTGACCTCGTCGTCGACCGTGTGACCCGGGGCGCTGTGGCTGACGTGCCAGTCGATGCCGTTGTCCGGAAAGGGCTGGGAGAGCGAGCATCCCGCGGCCGCCGCGACGGCGTGGAGATAGCCCACCTGGAGGGTCTCCATACAGGCGGTGGTGGCGAGTGTGCCGCGCGGCGGTGCGATCCGCTCGGGCAGCAGTCCGCCCTGTTCGGGCCGCGCGAGCGCCATGTCCAACAGGCCTTTCCCCAACGGTATTTACCCGCTCGGGCCGTCAATGTCCGGGCCCGGTACCTCTGTTGTCTCCGGGCCGCGTACAGCGCAAACGGCCCGGGTATCACCAGCGTGGGCAGGGGACCGACGTCATCTGCCGGGACTGACCGAGGAGTTGCGTCACCATGACGTGCTGGTACGAGGGGCCCTTGGCCGCATTCGACACGGAGACCACGGGCGTCGACGTCGAGACCGACCGGATCGTGTCGGCCGCCGTCGTCGTCCAGCAGGGCGCGGGGACCCGTCCGCGCATCACCCGCTGGCTGGTGAACCCGGGCGTTCCGGTGCCCGAAGAGTCCACCGCCGTACACGAGCTGACGGAGGATCATCTTCAGCGCTACGGCCGCTGGCCCGCGCCGGTGATGGAGGAGATAGCGCGCGATCTGGCCGAGCAGGGCGCGGCGGGACGGCCGATCGTGGTGATGAACGCGCCGTTCGACCTGACCGTCCTGGACCGGGAGCTGCGCCGGCACCGCGCCTCGTCCCTGAGCCGCTACCTGGAAGGATCGCCCCTGTGCGTGGTCGACCCGCGGGTTTTGGACAAGCACCTGGACCGCTACCGCAAGGGCCGCCGCACCCTGACGGACCTGTGCGCGCACTACGAGGTGGAGCTCGCCGAGGCGCACGACGCGGCGGCGGACGCGCAGGCCGCGCTGGATGTCGTACGAGCGGTGGGGCGCCGTTTCGCGGCCCGTCTCGAGCGGCTCTCGCCCGCGGAGCTGCACACGCTCCAGGCCGTCTGGCACGCGGCGCAGGCGCGGGGTCTTCAGGCGTGGTTCGCCAAGAGTGGTTCACCGGAGGCGGTGGACCCGGCGTGGCCGCTGCGTCCCGAACTCCGCACGGCGGCCTGAGCGTCGGCGCGCGCTCGCGGCACGGCGCCGCCTGGGCGAAGGAACGCCCGGGCAAGAAAAAACCGGTCCGTCTGCTGACGGACCGGCATTCTCCGGGTGGGCGATACTGGGTTCGAACCAGTGACCTCTTCGGTGTGAACGAAGCGCTCTCCCACTGAGCTAATCGCCCGGGAACGCACTGAACAATACAGGTCCGGGCGCCTTTCCTTCAAACCGCTGCCAGATGCGCCGCGAGACCTCTGCGGCCCGCGCGCATCATCAGGGCGTGGTTGAGCAGGAACACGGGCCTGCCGGGGACCGCGAGGCGCCGCATCAGCGACCGCCGCACCTCGACCTCCTGGTCGTAGCGGGCACACGTCCCCCTGGGCCCGCCGGTCACCGTCCAGCGCGCCCAGCCCTCCAGATCCCCGGCCATGGTGATCTCCAGGACCCCGGCTGCGGGGTCGCGCCGCCGCTCCCGCGCGGTGACGACGAGGTCGTACGGGAGGAAGGACCGGAAGCGGAAGACGCCGTTGCGGCCGTCGTCCGAGGTCGCCTCGCGCACCTGTGGCCACCACAGCGGGTAGTCCTCCACGCGCTCCAGGACGGCGTAGGCCTCGGCGGGCGTGCCGGGCAGGTCCCAGAGGCTGCGGAAGCGGTAGTGCGACCAGTTCATGGAGGGATCCTGCCCGGTGAGGCGGGTGGGCACCGCATCTGAGTACGTCCTGAGTATCCGCGCCGATGCCGCCGCGCGGGGCACGGACCACACTCCTCGGCCATGACGAACATTCCGCCACCGGCCGAGGAGCTGCGCCTCCTCGACTGGGAGCTGCGCCAACTGGAGGCGCGCAGGACGCAGTTGCTGCGCCGCCGGGCCTGGCTGCTCGGTGTCCTGCGCGCGGCGGGCCCGGCCGGGCCGCCCCCGCGCCCGGCCGGCCCGCCCGCCCCCGAGACCACTCCCCCGAGCGCGCAGAACGTCCTGCTGACGCTGGGCGGCGTGCTGCTGACCATCGCGGCGATCGCGTTCACGGTGGTGAGCTGGGGGCACCTCGGCATCGGCGGGCGCGGCGCGGTCCTCGGTCTGGTGACGCTGGCGGCGCTCGGCGCTCCCGCGCTCCTGCTGCGGCGTTCGCTGCGCTCGACGGCGGAGGCGGTGGCGGGCCTGGGGCTCGCGCTGACCGTCCTCGACTCGTACGCGCTGCGCCACCTCGCCCTCCCCGAGACGGGGACGCTCGCCTACGCGGCGGGCACCTCCGCAGTCCTCGCCACGCTGTGGGCGGGGTACGGCCTGCTCCTCGGCGAGCTGCGCCTGCCCCTGCCGACGGCGGTGGCGACGGCCCAACTGCCCCTGGTCCTCTCGGCGGGCGCCACGGACGCGGGCGAGGCCCCCGCGGCGGCGCGGCTGCTCGGGGGGGGGGGGGCCCGCCCCCTGGCCTTTTTCACACCCAAGGCGTGCGCCCGACGCACGGCGGCGTCGCACCCGGACTAACTGTACAATCAAGCGTTGGAACAACACCACATGA
>NZ_JAFEXF010000357.1 GCF_016905445.1 Streptomyces sp. G44 | reverse complement strand
GTGCTGCACGGCTCCAACTTCGGGACCTGCCGTACGTACGCGGAACAGCTCGGTGAGCACGCCGCCGACCTGGGCTTCGACGTACGCGTCGCCCCCTTGGACGAAGCGGCGGGCGCACTGCCCGCCGGGACGCCGGTGGTGATCGTCGCCGCCTCCTACAACGGCCGGCCGACCGACGACGCCCGCGCGTTCCTGTCCTGGCTGACGGACGCGGCGCCGGACGCGACCACCGGCGTGCGGTACGCGGTCCTCGGCGTCGGGGACCGCAACTGGGCGGCGACCTACCAGCGGGTGCCCACCCTCATCGACGACGCGCTCGCCGCGTCGGGCGCGACCCGGCTCCTGGAGCGCGCCGAGGCCGACGCCTCCGGTGACCTGTCCGGCGCGGTACGGCACTTCGCCGCGACGCTGCGGGACACGCTGCTGCGGCGGTACGGCGACCCGGCCAGCGCCGGAGCCGCCGGCACCGCCGCCCCGGCCGGGACGTACGACGTCGTGGAGGTCACCGGCGGCCCGCTGGACGCGCTGGCCGCCCGGCACGGCACCGTGGCGATGACGGTCGTGGAGGCCACCGACCTCGTCGACGTGACGCACCCGCTGTCCCGCCCGAAGCGGTTCCTGCGCGTCGCGCTCCCCGACGGCGTGACCTACCGCACCGCCGACCACCTGACCGTCCTCCCGGCCAACGCGCCGGAGGCGGTGGAGCGGGCGGCGGCCGTGCTCGGGGTCGGCCTCGACACGGTCCTGGACATCCGGGCGCACCGGCCCGGCCTGGCCACCCTGCCGATCGACCGGCCGGTCACCGTCCGCGAACTCCTCGCCCACTACGTGGAGTTGGGCGACGCGCCGACCGCCGCGCAGGCCGCGCTGCTCGCCGCGCACAACCCGTGCCCGCCCGAGCGGATCGCCTTGGAGCGACTGGCCGCCGATCCGGCGGCGGCGGCCCAGCACGGCAGCCTGCTCGATCTGGTCGAGGACCACCCTGCGCTGCGGGGGCTGCTGCCCTGGCCCGTGCTGCTCGACCTGCTGCCGCCGATCAGGACCCGGCACTACTCGATCTCGTCGTCGCCCGCCGCCTCACCGGGCCACGCCGAGCTGATGGTCTCCCTCCTGTCGGCCCCGGACCGCTCCGGTCGCGGCACCTTCCGCGGCGCGGGCTCCTCGTACCTGCACGGCCTGCGGCCCGGTGACACCCTCCACGCGCGCGTGCAGCCCTGCCGGGACGCCTTCCGACTGCCCGACGACGGGCGGACGCCGGTCATCATGGTCGGCGCGGGCACCGGCCTCGCCCCCTTCCGCGGGGCCATCGCCGACCGCCTGCACCGGCTGCGCCACGGTGCTCAACTGCCGTCCGCGCTCTGCTACTTCGGCTGCGACCACCCTGATGTCGACTATCTGCACAGGGCGGAGCTGGAGGAGGCGGAGCGCGCGGGGGCGGTGTCCATGCGGCCCGCGTTCTCCAAGGCCCCCGAGGGCGATCTGCGCTACGTGCAGCACCGGATCGCGGCCGAGGCCGAGGAGATCTGGCGCCTGCTGGAGGCCGGAGCCGTGGTGCGCGTCTGCGGTGAGGGCTCGCGGATGGCTCCCGGCGTGCGCGAGGCGTTCCAGCGCGTCCGCACGAAGTACGAGGGCGGCGACGCCGCGGCGGCCGAGGCCTGGTGGCGGGACCTGGTCGCCGCGGAACGCTATGTCGAGGACGTGTACGCGAGCGGCCCGGTCAGTGCCGTGCCGAGGTGAGGCGGGCGGTCAGGAGGTTCGGGTCCTCGTCGGTGAAGTAGGCGCCGCCGGCGACGTACGCCTTGGTGCCGCGCACGGCGAGGGACGTCGGGTTCCGGAGGCCGTCGGCGGCGGTCAGCACGGTGGTGTGCCGGCCGTCCGGCCGTACCAGGGCGACCTCGTTGTCCGCGTTGACCGCGGCCAGGAGGGTGTCGCCGCGGCCGGTGAACGCGAAGTCGTCGATGTCGACGAGCCCGGTGGCCCGGACCTCCACGGGACCGGCGGCGCCGTGCCGCGCGATCGGGATGCGCAGCACGGTGCCCTGGTCCAGGTTGGTGACCCAGGCCGCACCGCGGTGGATCTTCACGCCGTTGGCGCCCAGGAAGCCGGTCCGCGCCAGCTCGGGGGCGGTGGCCCAGCGGGTGGGGGTGCCGCCTCGGGTGGGCACGCGCCAGACCGTGCCCAGGACGGAGTCGGCGGCGTACAGCTGCCCGTCGCGCTCGTCGAGGGCGAGGCCGTTGGGCAGGCCCTCGGGCGGCAGGGCCGCGATGCGCCGGGGGGTGCCTCCCGGGCGCAGCCGCCATACGCCGGTCAGGTCGCCGCTGCCGGTGGCGTACAGGAAGTACAGCGTTCCGTCGTCCGCGCGGACGATCCCGCCGAGGAACGGTGAGGTCAGGACGGGGGTGGTGCTGCCGTCCCGAGGCTTCGGCAGGGTCGCGAGGACGCGCACCCGGCCGTCGGGGCCGATGCGGGCGACCTGGCGGCTGAAGGCGAAGGTGACGTAGGCGGCGCCGCCCGGTCCGAGGGTGATGTTCTCCGGGCGCTGTCCGTCGGCCATGTCCAGGTGCGACACGACGCGCACGTGCGACAGCGGCGGCCTCGGGGGATGCGCCGCGTGGGCGTGGCCGACGACCGCGGTCAGGGCCACGGCGGTGACGACCGCCGTGGTGAGGAGGTGGCGCCGCCGTGGCAGCGGGGTGGGGCTCGGCATGCTCTGTGCTCTTCTCTGTGGTCGGTCGGGGCCGCTCGCCCGTCGGGTGACGGGGAGGGCCGCGCTCAGCGACCGGGGCGGACCGCGCGGGAGGCGCGCAGGATGAGGTCGGTGACGGGGCCCGGGTCGCTCACGGAGACCGCGTGGGGCGCGCGGACCGCCACGGTGCGGGCGCGGGCCCGGCGGGCCATCCACCGCTCGGCGGCCGGCGGGATGTTGCGGTCCTCGGTGGCCACGAGGTACCAGCTCGGGATCTTCTTCCACGCCGCGGCCGTGGCCGGCTCCTGGAGCGCGGCGAGGCTGATCGGGCGCTGCCCCGCGGCCATGACCTGCGCGGTCTTGACGGGTACTCCGGCCGCGAACTGCTCGCGGAACAGCTCCTTCCTGATGACCAGCTCCGTGCCCTCGCCGCCTGTGGGCAGCGGGTAGGACTGGGCTGCGGTGGCCTGCCCGAGCGTGCTCCCCGGGTACTTGTCGGTGAGGCCGAGCGCGCTCTCGCCGATGTCGGGGACGAAGGCGGCGATGTACACCAGCGCCTTGACGTGCGGGGCGCCGGCGGCGGCCTGGCTGATGACGGCGCCGCCGTAGGAGTGGCCGACGAGGACGACCGGGCCGGACACGCTGTCGATGACGCTGCGGATGTAGGCGGCGTCGCCGGCCAGTCCGCGCAGCGGGAGCGCCGGTGCGAGGACGCGGTGCCCGCCGCGCTGGAGGCGCCGCACGACGCCGCTCCAGCTGGAGGCGTCGGCGAACGCGCCGTGGATCAGGACGACGGTGGGTCTGGC
>NZ_JAFEXF010000356.1 GCF_016905445.1 Streptomyces sp. G44 | reverse complement strand
CGGGGAACCGCCCGGGGCCGTCGGTCGGCCCGAGGCCGAGGGGGGCGCGGTCGGTGAGGGAGGCGCGTCCGTCGGCTCGCCGGGGTCCGTCGGGGCCGGCCCGGTCTCCTCGGGCGCCGTGGGCGGGACGGTCTCTTCCACCGGCGTGGGCGGGACGGTCTCGTCGGGCGCCGGGTTCTTCGCCTCCGCGGAGGTCACGCCCGGGTCCACGAGGCTGACCGCGAGGCCCTTGGGCAGCTCACGGGACGCCGACCCGTCGGCCGCGGCGGCACGGACCTCCACGCCGTCCGAGGGGCCCACCCAGAGCGGCTCGGAGGCGACACGCACACCCGCCTCCGCCTCCTTCCCCGTCTGCTCTCTCTGCTCTGTCTTCCCCGTCTCCAGGGCGCGCCAGCCGCTCCACTTCCCGGAGCCGAGGGCGCGCGTACGGACCTGCGCGGTGTCCACCGGCTCCCGCGCGCTGCCGTGCCATGAGACGCCGAGCAGCGAGAACCGCCCGGTCGACGTGCGCGGCAGCTCCCACGCGGCGGCGCCGTCGGCCTTCAGCGCGAGGTCGCGCACGCTCGCGGGCCGCTCGGCGCGGGCGTCCGCGCCGGGCTCGTCCCCGGAGTTCGGTCCGGCGACGGCGTACGTCACCGCCCCCGAACCGCCCAGCACCACGGCGCCGATCGTCAGCCATGCCCGGCGCCTCGGACTCAGCGCACGGTACGCATGCGTGCTACGCGCCTTTTCACGCGGTTTGCGCGGGCTCAAGTGCCCCACCCCTTAGCGTTTTCACGGTGAATCAAGCGAGTTCGTAGGACAGTCTGACAAGCCAGAAGGTTGTACGCGGGCAGGTCCCCCCGGCGCGATGTCTGCCGCACGCGCGCGGTGTGACGGCGCGGCGCCCGCGTGCGCGCCCGGACCGGCGGTGGGCCGATGGCGGCGATCACCGGGTGCGCGGGGCCAGGTGGCCCTACGCTCTCGCACTGTGACATTTCCGCGCCCCGTGGCGCAGGGGACCGTGGGGGCATCGGCACGTCGGACCGTGCCGCGTTCGGCCGGATGGGAGAACGTTGGGCCAGGGTGGGGAGCCTCGTCGCGCGACGGCGCGCGACGAGGAGCTGGGCAGGGCCGTCGCGGCCGCCCAGGAAGGCGACGAGGCGGCCTTCGCGGTCGCGTACCGGATCGTCCAGCCGGGGCTCGTGGGCTATGTGCGCGGCCTCGTCGGCACGGACGGCGAGACCGCGGAGGACGTCACCGCCGAGGCGTGGCTGGAGATAGCCAGGGACCTCGGGCGGTTCCGGGGGGACGGGGCGGGCTTCCGCGGCTGGACCGCGACCATCGCCCGGCACCGTGCCTTCGACCATCTGCGCCGGCAGAAGTCCCGGCCGCGCCCCGCCGCGCTCGAACAGGACCTGCTCGAACTGCCGGGCCCGCACAACACGTCGGCGGCGGCCCTGGAGGCGGTCACGACCGAGCGGGTGCTCGCCCTGGTCGCGACCCTGCCGCGCGACCAGGCGGAGGCGGTGCTGCTGCGGGTGGTGGTCGGACTCGACGGCCCCGCGGCGGCGCGGGTCCTCGGCAAGCGGCCCGGAGCGGTGCGCACGGCCGCGTACCGGGGGCTGAAGAAGCTGGGCGAGCGGCTGGGGCTCGACGGTGTGACGGATGACGGTCCCGGTGCGCTGGGGGAGTCGAGATGAACGCGGACAGGGCCGACGGCCCCGAGGGTGTGCCGGGCCGCGCCCGGCTGCGGGAACTGCTCGCCGAAGCCGTGCGGGCCGACGCGGCGGGCGCGGCCGAAGCGGTGGACGCGGACGCCCAGCGCGAGGCGGTCGCGGCGTTCCGCGCGGCGTGTGACGCGGGCGCGCACCGGGCGCGGACCCGCCGCCGGGACGACTGGCGGCCCCGGGAGCGACGTTCGGCCCGGATCTCGCTGAAGGCGGCCGGTGGCGTGGTGCTGGCCGGCGGCCTGCTCGGCGGAGTGGCGCTGGCGGCGGCGGGCACGGTGACCGACGACCCGGCCCCACGGGAACGCCCCCGCCCGGCACCGTCGTCCCCGCGCACCCCCGGCGGCCCGGAGAGCGGCAAGGACGGCGTCACGCCGAGCCGCACGGAGGAGGACCAGCCGAAGCCGTCGAAGCCGTCGAAGCCGACGGAGTCGCCCGAGGAGCCGAAGCCGAAGCAGAAGCAGAAGTCGAAGTCGAAGCCGGGTCAGGGCAAGCCGAAGCCGCCGGGACAGGACAGACCGAAGCCCCAGAACAAGCCGCGGAAGCCGCACAAGCCGCCCAAGCCCCCGAAGTCCGAGAACCAGGGAGCCCACCAGGGCGGTCACCAGGACGACAGGGCGAAGGGCCGACCTCATCGCGGTCAGCACGACCCCGGCCACTGAGGGCGGGGGGAGGGAAACCGAGGCGACGGCCGGAGCCGCCACCCCCCACAGGAGAGGCCCCGGCCGACGCACGGTACGAACCGCGTGCGGCCCGTATAACCTTCAGCGCCGTGCGTGCGTTTTCTGTCACACCGCGCTGCGTCACCCGCTAGTTGCACGTTGTACAAACATGGACGTAGGGCCTGACAAGGCCGTAGCGTGCTGGTTCGCGCCGGGGCCGGGCGCAGATCTCCGAGTGGGCAGGATTGAGAGAGTGCTGGGGGACGACGCGGAGCTGACCGCCGCGGTGCTTGCGGCGCAGGACGGGGACGAGACGGCGTTCCGGACTGTGTACCGCGCTGTGCACCCGCGCCTGTTGGGATACGTACGCACGCTGGTCGCCGACCCGGACGCGGAGGACGTCGCCTCCGAGGCCTGGTTGCAGATAGCGCGCGACCTGGACCGGTTCAGCGGGGACGCGGACCGGTTCCGGGGCTGGGCGGCGCGCATCGCGCGCAATCGCGCCCTCGACCACATACGCATGCGGGGGCGCCGCCCCGCGATAGGCGGCGACGAGTCGGAGCTGACCGGGAAACCGGCCGAGGCCGACACCGCGGGCGAGGCGATGGAGTCCCTGGCCACCGGTGAGGCGATGGCGCTGATAGCGAAGCTCCCGCAGGACCAGGCCGAGGCCGTGGTGCTCCGCGTCGTGGTGGGCCTCGACGCCAAGAGCGCCGCCCAGACCCTCGGCAAGCGCCCCGGAGCCGTCCGCACGGCGGCGCACCGCGGCCTGAAGCGGCTCGCCGAACTGCTCGGCGCGGACGCCGCCGACCCCGCGGAGGCGCTCGCCGCCGTACCCCCGCAGAGAGAACCCCGCGGCCGCGCGGTGACGTCCGCCGGTGTGACGCAAACGCGTACGCGGACGCAGAAGGACATGTGATGGCCGACGAGCAGGACAAGTGGCTGGACCGGGACGCGGCGGAGCGTCTGCTGCGCGGGGAGCCCCTCGAAGGCGTCGACCCTCACGCGCGCGCCAAGGCCGAGCGGCTCGCCCGGGCGCTCGGCGCGCTGGCCGCCGCGGACGGCCCGGCGAAGCACGCGGGGTCGGACCGGACGCCCGGCGCGGTACCCGGTGAACTCCCCGGCGAAGCCGCCGCGT
>NZ_JAFEXF010000355.1 GCF_016905445.1 Streptomyces sp. G44 | reverse complement strand
CGTACGCGCGCGGGGCAGCGACGTCCGCGCCGGCGACCGCGCCCTGAGCGCGGGCACGGTCCTCGGCCCGCCCCAGATCGCCCTGCTCGCCGCCGTCGGCCGCGGCACGGTGAAGGTCCGCCCGCGCCCCCGCGTGGTCGTCATGTCCACCGGAAGCGAACTGGTCCAGCCCGGCGAGTCCCTGGCGGACGGTCAGATCTTCGACTCCAACAGCTTCGCCCTCACCGCCGCCGCCCGCGACGCCGGAGCCCTCGCCTACCGCGTGGGCGCCGTCGCCGACGACGCCGAGACGCTGCGCTCCACCATCGAGGACCAGCTGATCCGCGCCGACCTCGTCGTCACCACGGGCGGCGTGAGCGTCGGCGCGTACGACGTCGTGAAGGAGGCCCTGACCTCCCTCGGCGACCCGGACGAGGAGACCGGCGTCGCGGCGGGCGGCGGCGTGGAGTTCCGCAAGCTCGCCATGCAGCCGGGCAAGCCGCAGGGCTTCGGCACCATCGGCCCCGACCACACCCCGCTGCTGGCGCTGCCGGGCAACCCCGTGTCCTCGTACGTCTCCTTCGAGCTCTTCGTGCGCCCGGCGATCCGTACGCTGATGGGGCTCCCGGAGGTCCACCGGCCGCTCACGCGCGCACAGCTGGCCGCCGGGAAGGCACTCGGTTCGCCCGCGGGGCGCCGCCAGTTCCTGCGGGGGAAGTACGACGCCGAGACCGGCACCGTGACGCCCGTGGGGGGCGCCGGCTCGCATCTGGTCGCCGCGCTCGCCCACGCGGACGCGCTGATCGTCGTCCCCGAGGACGTCACCTCGGTGGAGCCGGGCACGGACGTCGACGTGGTCCTGCTCGGCTGAGGAGGCCGCCCGCGCGGTACCGTGTCGCGCACAGCAGGCCCGCGCGCGCCGCACCGCGCGGGGCCCGGACCGGGAGCGCCACAGCACATGACCGCGATTTCCCGGGGGGAGACCCCCGGAGCCCCTGAACAGCAGCGCCTGACGCACATCGACGAGGCGGGCGCGGCCCGCATGGTCGACGTGTCCGCGAAGGACGTGACCGCCCGCACCGCCCGCGCCAGTGGCCGCGTCCTGGTCTCGCCCCGCGTGATCGAGCTCCTGCGGGGCGAGGGCGTCCCCAAGGGCGACGCCCTCGCCACCGCCCGGATCGCCGGGATCATGGGGGCCAAGCGCACCCCCGACCTGATCCCGCTCTGCCACCCGCTGGCCGTCTCCGGAGTGAAGCTGGACCTCTCCGTGGCGGACGACGCCGTCGAGATCCTCGCCACGGTGAAGACCACGGACCGTACGGGCGTGGAGATGGAGGCCCTCACCGCGGTGAGCGTCGCGGCCCTCACCGTGATCGACATGGTCAAGGCCGTCGACAAGGGCGCCGTCATCACGGACGTGCGCGTCGAGGAGAAGACCGGCGGCAAGTCCGGGGACTGGAGCCGCGAAGGAGCGGAGGCATGAGCGGACGCGACGCGCACGGACCCGGACATGGTCCCGGGCACGGGGACGGCCACGGCCACGGCGAGCGCGCGCAGGAGGCCTCCGCGCCGCCGGCCCTGGACACCTCCGCGGGCGGCGCCCTGCTCGCGCCGTACAGCGCACTCGTCGTCACCGCCTCGAACCGTGCCGCCGCCGGGGTCTACGCCGACCGGGGCGGACCGGTCATCGCCGAGGCGCTGACCGCGCTCGGGTTCGCCGTCGACGGGCCCCGGGTCGTCCCGGACGGTGACCCCGTCGAGCAGGCCCTGCGCGCCGGAGCCGTGGCCGGGTACGACGTGATCGTCACCACCGGCGGCACCGGCATCTCGCCCACCGACCGCACGCCCGAGGCCACCCGCCGCGTCATCGACCACGAGGTGCCGGGCATCGCGGAGGCGATCCGCGCGTACGGCAGGGACAAGGTCCCCACGGCCGTGCTCTCCCGGGGCCTCGCCGGGGTCGCGGGCCGGACGCTCATCGTGAACCTGCCGGGCTCCACGGGCGGCGTGCGCGACGGCCTCGCCGTCCTGGAGCCGCTGCTCGCGCACGCCGTCGACCAGTTGCGCGGCGGCGACCATCCCGGGCCCGCGGGGGGTGCGAGCTGAACGGCCCCGCCTGGCCCGTCGAGCTGACGGACGGAGACGTCACCCTCCGCCCGATAAAGATGCGCGACCAGCGCGCCTGGCGTGAGGTCAACCGGCGCAACCGCGACTGGCTGCGCCCCTGGGAGGCGACGATCCCGCCGCCCACGGCCGGCGGCCCGATCGTGCACCGCCCCACCTACCGGCAGATGGTCCGCCATCTGCGCGCCGAGGCGGGCGCGGGCCGGATGCTGCCGTTCGTCATCGAGTTCCAGGGCCGTCTCGTCGGACAGCTGACGGTCGCCGGAATCACCTGGGGGTCGATGTGCTCGGGCCATGTCGGTTACTGGGTCGACGAGTCCGTCGCGGGGCGCGGCGTGATGCCGACCGCCGTCGCGCTCGCCGTGGACCACTGCTTCCGCGCGGTCGGGCTGCACCGTATCGAGGTCTGTATTCGGCCGGAGAACACGCCGAGCCGCCGGGTCGTGGAGAAACTCGGATTCCGCGAGGAGGGGCTGCGTCCGCGGTATCTCCACATCGACGGCGACTGGCGCGATCATCTCGTCTTCGCGCTCACCGCCGAAGAGGTGCCGGAAGGGCTGCTGCGCCGCTGGCACCAGGCGCGACCTCGGAATACGGCCTAGTGGCGTGTAACGCGGTGCAACACGCCATAAATGAAATACGTGTTCGAATTAAACGGCTGATGGGCCGTCCGGGGCACGTATACGCCTTGTCCCGGGCATTTATTTCACGCTGACGGCCCCTGTTGATCGCATCAGTCACAAAAAAAGTTCGAGATATCAGCCGGATCGTGCGACACACCGACGCAATTGGCGGATGGCCCCAACCAAACCCCTCTACCGTGTGAGCGTGAGCAGCAGCGGCCTCATCTACGCAGTCATCGTCGGGGCCTGGGCCGCCTACTTGGTGCCGATGTGGCTCCGTAGGCAGGACGAGCTGAACGAAGCCCGTCCGACGGAACGCTTCAGCACCGCCATCCGGCTGCTGTCCGGACGGGCGGGGATGGAGCGCCGATACGCCAGGGACCTGCAAGCCCGCTCGCCCGAAGCAGGGGAGACGCGCGGCGACCCGGACCTCGTCACCGGATCGGTGGACGTCCGGGCCTTCGCCGCGCCTCCGGCCGACCGGGTGGAGCCGGAGGCGGACCGGGCGGAGCCCGCCGCGGAGCGGGGTGAGCCTCCGGCCCGTCCGCAGGCGCGCCCCGAAGCCGAACCTGAGCGGGAGCAGCCGCCGCGCGCCAAGGCCTCGCCCGCGCAGCGCGCCGCCTCGGCCGAGGCCGCCGCGCGGGCCCGGCGCTCGAAGGTCCTCGCCCGGCGCCACCGCGGTCGCGGCCAGCTCGCCGCCGAGCCCCAGCTCGGTCAACTCCCGTACCGCGTGCGGCAGGAGGTTGATCCCCACGCCGATCGGGCGCAGCTCGTCGTCGGCCTCCACCACGCG
>NZ_JAFEXF010000354.1 GCF_016905445.1 Streptomyces sp. G44 | reverse complement strand
GTGCGCGGGTCCTGCTGCCCGCGCCGACCGGCCCGTGCGCGATCGGAACCGTCTCCGCCCGGCTCGTCGACCGCTCGCGGCCCGACCCGTGGGTGCCCTCGGTGCCGTACCGCGAGCTGATGATCGACGTCTGGTATCCGGCCGCGCCCGGACCCGGCGGAGGACACCGCCGCGCGCCCTACATGGCGCCGGGGGCCGCCGCCCTCTGGGACGCCACCTCACCGCACGGCATCCCGCGGGGCGCCCTGGACTTCGCCGCCCTGCGGACGCACGCGCGGCAGGGGGCGCCCGCCGGGACGCGCGGCGAGCGCCGTCCCGTCCTGCTGTACGCGGCGGGCGCGGGCGACCCGCGCACCTGGGGCACCACGCTGGTGGAGGAGCTGGCGAGCCGCGGCTATGTGGTGGTGACCGTCGACCACACCTACGAAAGCCCCGGCGTGCAGTTCCCCGACGGCTCGGTGAAGGACAACGGGCCGCTGCTCGCCGCGGTCGCCGAGGCGGTGCGCGAGGGCACCATGTCCGAGCTGCTGAAGAAGGTCGTCGGCATCCGGGTCACCGACGCCAGGTTCGTCCTCGACCGCCTCGGCTCGCTCCCGCACGGTCTGTCCGCGCTCGTCGACCGGGGCCGCGTCGGGATGCTCGGGCACTCCGCGGGCGGGGTCTGCGCCGCCGAGACGATGTACGAGGACCGCAGGGTCACGGCGGGCGTCGACCTGGACGGCACGCTGGAGTGCAACCCCGAGCCCAACGGCACGAACCTGCTGCCGGTCGCGCGGCACGGCCTGGACGGCCCCTTCCTGCTCATGGGCCGTGAGGGCAGCGACCGTACGACCGAGCCGTCGTGGCGGTCCTTCTGGTCCCACAGCAGCGGCTGGAAGCGGAACCTCACCCTGCGGGGCTCCGGACATCAGACGTACACCGACCTGACCACGCTGCTGCCCGCGGCCGGGGTGGACCGCGCGACCATCGAGAAGAACATCGGCACGGTCGACCCGGCACGCGCGCCGGCCGCGCAGCGCGCGTATGTGGTGTCGTTCTTCGACCGGTGGCTGAAGGGGAAGGACGACGGCCTCCTGGACCGGCCCTCGGACCGCTATCCGGAGGTGGAGTTCGCTGGCTGACGGGCCTGGCGTTCTGCGCGGTCCAGCCAGTGGAGGTACCAGGCGGCGAAGGTGACACGTCCGGGTCCGCCCACGAGTTGGACGGGGAGTGCGCCCTCGGCCGCCGCTCTCGCGTCGTGCCACATCGTGCCGCGCTCGGGGCCGGTGAGGGCCAGCAGCGTGTAGTAGCCGCAGCCCTGCTCGCTCACGCAGAGCGTGCCCTCGGTCACGACCTCCAGCAGCTCGTCCTCGCGCCGGTCCCAGGCGTGCTGGTCGCGGCGGAACCGTGCCTCCTCCTCGGGCGTGTCGCCGTACGCCGCGCGCAGCGGCTCCGCGTCCTGGTGGTCCGCGAGCTCCCGGGTCCGCTCGGGGCGGAAGGGACGTGCCCAGCGGGGCATGGCGGGCGGTGTGTCCGGTCCGACCGGGCGTACGGGGAACAGGCCGTAGTCAGGTCCGGCCCCGCCCGCGCCGACCTCCAGGAGAAAGCGGCGGTACTCCGGCGGGAAGGTCACTCCGCGGTGCCGTTCGACCGCGGCCACCTGGTCCTCGGTGAGCACGGGGAGCAGCTCGAAGCCATGACCGTGGCCATGGAAGTGGGCGCCGAACACCGCCCTGCGGTTCGGCGCGGAGCGCAGGGCGAGCACGCGCTGCCGCACTCCGGCCCAGACCTCGCCCACCGTCGTTCCTGCCACCGAGATCCCTCCCACCGATGCCACTCCCCCTGCGTTCCCCGCACGCGTGCCGCTCCCGGCGGCGCCCTTCCCACCGGCGCCCCTCTCTTCCGGCCGCCTGTCGGTGCGTCCCGCACCGGGTCACCGTACGCGTCCGGTGCGCGGGGGCCTCGCGGTGGCGGTGGTCCGGCGTCCGGGGCCGCCGTCCGGTCGCGGCGCCCCGGAGGCCGCCCTACGCTCGCCCATGTGACGCCTGTGACGCCGTCCCCGCGGCTGCCCGGGCGGGCAGCCGCGGTCGCCGTGGCAGCGCTGCTCGCCTGGTTCCCGCTGCTGTGTCCCCCGCCGGCCTTCGCCGAGGACCCCGTCACGCTCTCCCGCACCGGCCAGGTCACCGACAGGGTGGACGCCCTCGGGAACCGCGCGGGCACGGCAGAGCAGGCCCTCGACCGGCTGTACGACGACCGGGGCGTGCAGCTCTTCGTCGTCTACGTACGTGATTTCTCCGGCCGCTCCGCGCAGGGCTGGGCGGACGCCACCGCCGAGCGCAACGGGCTCGGTCTGGACGACGTGCTGCTCGCCGTGGCCACGCACGACCGGCAGTTCGCCTACTCCGTGGACGAGGCCTCCCGGCTCAGTGACGCCCAGCTCCGGGAGGTGGCCACCACCGCCATCCGGCCCGCCCTGCGGCAGAACGACTGGGCCGGGGCCGCCATCGGCGCCGCGAACGGCTACCGCGCGGTCCTCGCGGGCCGTCCCGTGCCGACCCCGTCGATCACCCCCGGCCCGGCCGACCCCGGGGGCGGGGACGACTCCGTGGCCGGTGACCTCGTGCTGCCGGTGGCGGCGGCGGGCGCGGCCGGGGTCGCGGCGGTCGTCGCCCACCGGCGGCGCAAGAAGCGGGCCGCGACGCGTACGACACCCGGCGGTGGCCGGGGCCGTGGCGCGGGCGCCGCTCCCACGCCGCTCCCCGAACTCGACAGGAAGGCCCGGCTGCTGCTGGTCGAGACGGACGACGCGATCCGCACCAGCACCGAGGAACTGGGCTTCGCGACCGCCCAGTTCGGCGAGGACGCGGTCAAACCCTTCGGCGAGGCGCTCGCGTACGCACGCTCGGAACTGACGGCGGCCTTCCGGTTGCGGCAGGAGCTGGACGACTCCCACGCCGAGGACGAGGCGGCCGGGCGCCGCATGCTGGACGAGATCATCGCGCGCTGCACGGAGGCCGGCCGCCGCCTGGACGCGGAGACGGCCGCCTTCGACGAGCTGCGCTCCCTGGAGAAGGACGCCCCGCGGGCCCTGGAGCAGGCCGAGGCGGTGTTCCGGCAGGTCGCGGCGCGGACCGGCACGGCCGGTGAGAGCCTCGCGGCGCTGCGCCGGACGTACGCGCCGAGTGCCGTCGCGGCCGTGGTCGGCCATGTCGAGCAGGCCAAGGACCGCCTCCTCTTCGCGACGACCCACCTCAACCAGGCCCGGCAGTCGCTCGACGCGGGCGAGAGCGGTGTGGCGGCCGTGCATCTGCGCGCGGCGGAGGGCGCGGTCGACCAGGCGGGGACGTTCGTGGCGGCCGTCGAGCGTCTCGCGGAGGAGCTGGCGCTGGCCGCCGAGCGGGCGGCGGGGGCGCTCACCGGGGCCGGGGGCGAGCTCGCCGACGCGCGCGGGGTGCCCGCAAGGGCCGGGGGGGGGGGGGCCCCGGCGGGGCAGGGGGGGCGCATCGGGCGGGGGGGGGGCGGGGGCGGCGGGGGGCGTGGGCCTTATATCCATTAGACACGGGCGGCGAGT
>NZ_JAFEXF010000353.1 GCF_016905445.1 Streptomyces sp. G44 | reverse complement strand
AGAGGTTGATCTCGATCAGGCAGTTCCGCACGTACTGGTACTCGTGCGTGCCCTCCTCCAGCTCCCCGAGGCGGTCGAAGAAACGCTTGGAGATCACCCGCGCGTCACGCGGCGCCACCGACGCCGGATCCAGGCGGGAACGCTCCATCAGGTCCTGCTCGGTCTGCGCCGTGGCCTGTGCTCTGGCCGTCGTCGTGATCATGCGCCCCACCCTTGCCTCGTTGCCGCCTGCGTTGCCTCTCGCGTCTTCCCCGGCATCGGATGCCGAAACAGGGAACATGGAAGCGTGACGAGCACCTTGTGTGAGCTGCTTGACGTGGGTTAACCGCTCTCCCAGGTATCAGTATGAGAAAGGCGCACAGAACACGTGTCGAGCACCGTACGAGGGGTGGGCGCATGGCTGAGGCGGGCCTGGGCGTCCTCGGGGCATGAGCGCAACACCGTCCTGATCATCCTGAAGAGCGCCTTGGCCGCGACCGTCGCCTGGTGGATCGCCCACGATCTCCTGCACGCGAAGTCTCCGGCGTTCGCGCCGTTCTCCGCCGTGCTCATCATGAATGTGACGGTGTACCAGAGCGTGTGGCAGGCCGCTCGCTACACGGGGGCCGTCACCGTCGGCGTGGCCGTCCAGGCCGTCCTCGGCTTCCTGATCGGCCCCGACCTGTTCGTCTTTCCGCTGGTCGCTCTCATCGCCCTGACGGTCGGGCAGTGGCCGGTGCTGGGGGAACAGCGCTCGCAGGTGGCCACCGCGGCGTTCTTCGCGTTCTCCACCTACGCCACCGCGAGCACTCCGCACCAGCGCGCGATGGATCTGGGGGAGATCGTCGTCATGGTCCTGATCGGCTGCGGCCTCGGAGTGCTGGTCAATATGTGCATCGCCCCGCCGCTGCGCTACCGCGGCGCCGAGCAAGGCCTCCGGTCCCTCGCCTGTGAGATCGAGTCCTTGCTGCGCGAGATGACCGAGGGATTGCGGGAGCAGGACATCAGCAGGGAGCGCACCGAGGAGTGGGTGGCCGCCGGCGAACGTGCTCACCGCTCTGTCGCCCAGGCCCGAGCGGCACTCGAGACCGCGCAGAACAGCCTGTCGCTCAATCCGCGCCGGTTTTTGCCCGCGCACCGCAAGTATCTGACGTTCCACCGCTACCGCCGGGTCCTGGACGCGATGGAACGCGCCGTCTATCAGCTCGCCTCGCTCACCCGCAGTTTGCATCAGTGGCGTGAGAGCGAGGAGACGTACACCTATACACCGGTGCTGCGGGCCTACGCCGACTTCGCCGGCAGTCTCCAAGGCATCGCCGGCACTCTCTCCCGACTGGACGCGGACGCCCTGGAGGAACAGGCCGAAGAGGTGTGCCGCCGGTCCGCGTCGGCCCAGCGAGCGCTCAAGGCCGTCCTTGATGCGGCGCAGGAGCACCGGCTGCCGCTGGCGGACCCCTCCCGGCCGTACGGCGTGCTCATCGTCGAGGCCACCCGCCTGATGGAGGAGTTCCAGTACACCGGTGACACGCTCAAGACCGCGGCCACTTCTGCGTGAAGGTGACGGCCGCCACGCCGGTTCTCTATCGTCTGCCGGTGTCGGAGCCGTGTCCGTCGGTGTCGGAGCCGTGGTCGCGGCCGTGCCGCAGAGGAGTGTGTCCATGAGCGAGCCGTCGACCGCCGCCGGCGCCCCGGACGAGCTGAGCCGCCGGCTCGGGGTCACCGACGCCGTCGTCATCGGTCTGGGGTCGATGATCGGCGCGGGGATCTTCGCCGCGCTGGGCCCGGCGGCGCACGCGGCCGGGTCCGGGCTGCTGCTCGGGCTCGCGCTGGCGGCCGTGGTGGCCTACTGCAACGCGACCTCCTCCGCCCGGCTCGCGGCGCGCCACCCGGCCTCCGGCGGCACCTACGTGTACGGGCGCGAGCGGCTCGGCGAGTTCTGGGGCCATCTGGCCGGGTGGGGGTTCGTGGTCGGCAAGACCGCCTCCTGTGCGGCGATGGCGCTGACGGTGGGTTCGTACGTGTGGCCCGGCCAGGCCCACGCGGTCGCCGTCGCCGCGGTGGTGGCGCTGACGGCGGTGAACTACGCCGGGGTACAGCGGTCCGCCCGGCTGACGCGCGTGATCGTGGCCGTGGTGCTGGCCGTGCTCGCCGCCGTGGTGGTCGCCGCGCTCACGTCCGGCGCCTCGGACGCGGCCCGCCTGGACATCGGCGACGACGTGACCGCGGGCGGGGTGCTCCAGGCCGCGGGCCTGCTCTTCTTCGCCTTCGCCGGGTACGCGCGCGTCGCCACCCTGGGCGAGGAGGTCCGCGACCCGGCGCGCACCATCCCCCGGGCGGTCCCGATCGCGCTGGGCATCACGCTGGTCGTCTACGCGGCCGTCGCCGTCGCCGTGGTGACGGTCCTCGGCCCGCAGCGGCTGGCCGGGTCCACGGCGCCGCTGTCGGACGCGGTCCGGGCGGCGGGGGCCGACTGGCTGGTGCCGGCCGTCCGTGCCGGCGCGGCCCTGGCGGCGCTCGGCTCGCTGCTCGCGCTGATCCTCGGCGTCTCCCGCACCACGCTGGCCATGGCCCGCGACCGGAATCTGCCGCACGTGCTCGCCGCGGTCCATCCGCGGTTCAAGGTGCCGCACCGCGCCGAACTGGCCGTGGGGGCGGTGGTGGCGGTGGCCGCCGCGACGGCGGACGTACGCGGGGTGATCGGCTTCTCCTCCTTCGGCGTGCTGGTCTACTACGCCGTCGCCAACGCCGCCGCCTGGACGCTGACTCCGGACGAGGGACAGGGCCGGGGCGGGGGCCGGGGCCGGGGCCGCCTGGTCAGGATCCACCCGGTCGTCGGTCTGGCCGGCTGCCTGACGCTGGCCTTCGCCCTGCCCGCGGCGTCGGTGCTCTCCGGCGCCGCGGTCCTGGCCGCGGGTGCGGCCTGGTACGGGGGGCGCCGCCTGGTGGCGGGGCGGGGCTGAGCCTCGCCGTCGGCCGGTGACCCCGCGTCAGCAGCCCCCGCCGGCGGGGGCGGTCGGAGCCCCTACGGCGATCCGCTCGGCGGCCGGGGCGGCGCAGCAGCCGCCGTCCGCCTCGTCCCGCGCGGCGCCGGGCTCGTCGAACAGGCCCGCACCGCCGCAGACTCCGGTCTCGGGGAGGGTGAGTTCGACGTTCTCGGCGGCTTCCCGGTCTCCGGCCAGGGCGGCGGCGATGGAGCGGACCTGTTCGTAGCCGGTCATGGCGAGGAACGTGGGGGCGCGGCCGTAGGACTTCATGCCGACGAGGTACACGCCCTGCTCGGGGTGGGACAGTTCCTTCACGCCGTGCGGGTGGACGGTGCCGCAGGAGTGCGCGTTCGGGTCGATCAGCGGGGCGAGCGCGGTCGGGGCCTGGAGGCGCTCGTCGAGACCGAGGCGGAGCTCGGAGACGAACGACAGGTCGGGGCGGAAACCCGTGAGCACGATGATCTCGTCGACCGCGTCGAGGCGGCGGCCGTCCTCGGCCACCAGCACCAGCCCGGCTCCGGTGCGCTCGACGGCCGCGGTACGGAAGCCGGTGGCGGCGTCCGCGTGGCCCTCGTCGACGGCGGCCTTGGCGGCGAGGCCGAGGGCGCCGCGGGCGGGCAGCTGGTCGGCGCTGCCGCCGCCGAAGGTGGCGCCGCTGATGCCGCGCCGCAGGACCCACAC
>NZ_JAFEXF010000352.1 GCF_016905445.1 Streptomyces sp. G44 | reverse complement strand
CGGCGGCACAGAGCACGACGGCGCAGAGCACGGCGGCGGCGCGCGCGGAGAACGGCAACGGACGCTGCGGCGACATCGGCGGCATCGGCGGCATCGGCGGCATCGGCGGCATCGGCGGCATCGGCGGCATCGGCGGCTCCTGGCCTCGGTTCGGCGGTCCGGGCTGTGGGGCGCGGGCTACCGGGGGCGCGCCGCCTGGTTCCTGCGGGTCAGCCAGAGCGCCCCGGCCGCGCCCGCGAGCAGCACGGTGCCACCGAGGGTGCCGAGCGCGATCGCGGAGTCCGCGGGGCCGGTCCGCGGGAGTTCACCGGAGCCGGAGCCGGAGCCGTCGGAGCCCCCGGAGCCGCCGGTTCCAGGCCCTCCGGAGCCGGAGTCGAGGCCCGTGTCGGAACCGGAGCCGGAACCGCTGCCGGAACCGCTGCCGGAACCGGAACCGGAACCGCCCGCGCCCTTCACCTCCAGCTCCAAGGACGGCTTCGGATTGTTGGACGGCGTACACGTGGTGGTCGTACCGAGGGCCTTGATGGTGAGGACCCCGGCGGTGAAGGTGACCTTGCCGCTCTTCTTCGGCGTGTACGTGCCCGACAAGTCGCTGATCTTGATCGGGGTGTTGGCGGGGATCGCCTCGGTGTTCGGCGCCCCGGAGACGGCCACGGTGCCGCTGTCCGCGCCGCCGACCTCGATCACGGCGCTCGGCTTCATCGCGCCCTTGCCGAGCTCGACGGGGCTGGACGAGACGCCCTTCTGGAAGGACATCGTGAGCTTGTGGCCGGCGCCGCTCCTGACGCTCTTTATGTCGATCGGCGAGACGGCGCCCTTGTTCCCGATGGGCGTCTTGCACTGGTAGTTGACGTCCTGGACGGTGGCCTGCGCGGCAGGGGCGGCCACCACCACCGCCGAGCCGCCGGCCAGGGCGGTGGCAAGCGCGAGTGCGGCCGCTTTCTTGTACGACACCTCGTGATCCCCTCATGCCGGTCGTCGTGGCGTGCCGCGGTGCGGGGTGACGCTGGCTTGCTGACTTGCTGACGGCACATCAGATTGGGCGCTCAAGGTACGCCCGGGGCCTTGCCGAGGGAAGACAAAGGACGCGCCGGATCGTGGTGATCCGGCGCGTGTGCGAACCGTGGGTAACAGCCGTGGCCACGGGCGGGCCACGGACCGGCGGGAGCTAGGCGGGCGCCCCGAGCTCCGCCCAGACCCGCTTGCCGACGGCTCCCGGATCACGCACGACACCCCAGTCGAGGCAGAGCCGCTGGACGATGAACATGCCGTGCCCGCCGGGCCGGCCCGCGCGGTGCGGGGTGCGGGGCGCGGGCTGGCCCGCGCCGCGGTCGGAGACCTCGATGCGCAGCACCTTGCCGTCGCAGGAGAGCCACAGCTCGTCGGGACCCTCGGCGTGCAGGCAGGCGTTGGTGACGAGCTCGGAGACGACGAGCAGGACGTCCTCGGCGGCGGCTCTGCGGTCGGCGCTCTCCGCGGGCAGCCAGCCCCACGCGTGCAGCGCCTCGCGCGTGTAGTCCCGGGCGAGCGGGACGATGCCGCTCGCGCCGCTCAGGCTCAGCCGGCGGACCTGGCGAGCCGTGGGCGCCCCGGAAGCACGGTCCGCGGGAGCGTCCGCGACGGCGGCCTCGGAGTCCGGGCCGCGGTCGCCCGGCGAATGAGGCCGGGTGGTGCTCATCAGCGCTTCACCTCACCGACAAGAGGACTGAGCACTCTGGACACGCAGAGGACTCTGGACAAGTAGGGGTCGTGGGTCGAGTAGAGGACGTCGAGTAGGGGACATCGGCTGCTTGCCGTTCTGACAGAGGACGGGTCCAGGTCTCTCCTGCCCGGCCGAACCGTGAGAACACCCACTTGTTCGGGACGGTCTCTGTGACGCTGGTAACGCCTTGATCACAAAGAGACAACTGACGCGTAACTTTCGCGCGGGACTGTCATGGGCTCAGCTGTCCAGGGCGGCTTCGAGCGTCTCGTGCACCGTGAAGACGGCCTCAGCGCCGGTGATCTCGAAGACCCGGGCCACCACCGGCAGCATCCCGGCCAGATGGACCCCGCCCCCGGCGGCCTCGGCCTTGAGCCGTGCCCCGAGCAGCACATTGAGGCCCGTGGAGTCGCAGAACTCAAGGCGCGAGCAATCGACGACGAGCCGTGAATAGCCCTCCGCGAGGCAGCTTTCCAGCGGCTCACGCAGGAGATCGGCGGTGTGGTGGTCCAGCTCACCCGCCGGAGTCACGACGGCGCTGCCGTCCGCTTTTCGCACTTCGACCAGAAGCCGGCCCCTGTGCGCACTGCCGACCGTGCCGCGGTCCATGCCGTCACTCTCTTCCGACCGTCGTGGCTGTTGATGACGCCCCTGAACATTACGCCCTCCTGGCGGTTCCGGGTACCCGAACATCCCCCCGAAATCAGACATTTCACCACCAAAGCCACTTGCGACCGGAGCGCGGAAGCGGGTAGGGGTAGAAGAGACAGCAATCGACACGGACGGCTTTGGAGGCGCCGCACACCGCAGTGCACGTATAGGCATCGGCAGCCATATGCCGAGAACGATGGAGGACACCATGTCACCCCGGCTCGACGAATCGCATACTGACCAAGCGACGTCGACACTCCCGCCGCCCCGCACCACCACCACGATCCCGGGCCCCGCCCACGAGCCGCAGTCTGTCCCGCAAGCGGCTTCGGAAACCCTCGAAGGGTTCCACGACCTGCCGGAGATCCCGCCGTACGACACGGTGGGGCCGCTGGACGCCAGAGCCCTGTCCAAGACCCTCTTCGAGCGTCTGGAGACGCTTGAGGAAGGCACGCACGAACACGCATACGTCCGCAACACCCTGGTCGAGCTGAACCTCGCCCTGGTGAAGTTCGCGGCCTCCCGGTTCCGCTCCCGCAGCGAGCCGATGGAGGACATCATCCAGGTCGGCACGATCGGCCTCATCAAGGCCATCGACCGCTTCGAACTCAGCCGCGGTGTGGAATTCCCCACGTTCGCGATGCCGACGATCGTCGGCGAGATCAAGCGCTTCTTCCGCGACACCAGCTGGTCGGTGCGCGTCCCGCGCCGGCTCCAGGAACTCCGCCTCGACCTCGCCAAGGCGGGCGACGAACTCGCCCAGAAGTTCGATCGCGCCCCCACGGTGAGCGAGCTCGCCGAACGCCTCGGCATCTCCAACGAAGAAGTCGTCGAGGGCATGGCCGCGTCCAACGCCTACACGGCGAGCTCCCTGGACGCCCAGCCGGAGGAGGACGACTCCGAGGGCGCGCTCGCGGACCGGATCGGCTACGAGGACCACGGCCTCGAAGGCATCGAGTACGTCGAGTCCCTGAAGCCGCTGATCGCCGAACTGCCGCCGCGCGACCGGAAGATCCTCTCCCTCCGCTTCGTCGCCAACATGACGCAGTCCGAGATCGGCGAGGAACTCGGCATCTCCCAGATGCACGTGTCGCGGCTGCTGTCGCGCACCCTCGTCAAGCTCCGCAAGGGACTGACGATCGAGGAGTGAGCCGGGACGGCGCCGCCGGGCGCCTCAACGGTCCTGTGGGGCCCGCCTCTCGAAGGGGCGGGCCCCACAGTCGTATCCCCGCGCCGCCCATGCGGGAGCACGGCAGTAAGGGCGCACCAGCGGGGCGTGGCTGACATCGACGTGACGGTCCTCGTGCTGGCCCTTATACACATCTGACGCCGC
>NZ_JAFEXF010000351.1 GCF_016905445.1 Streptomyces sp. G44 | reverse complement strand
CGCCGAGGGCGCCACCCTCTTCATGGCCCTGCACGCCGCGCTCGCCGCCGCCCTCGCGCGGGCGGGCGCGGGGGACGACCTGGCGATCGGCGCACCCGTGGCCGGGCGCGCGGCGGACGGCGGCGTCGAGGACGCCGTCGGGTTCTTCGTGAACATGCTCGTCCTGCGCACCGACGTGTCCGGCGACCCGAGCGCCCGGCAGCTCCTCGCCCGTGTCCGCGAGCGCGACCTCGGAGCCTTCGCGCACCAGGACGTGCCGTTCGAGCGGGTGGTGAGCGCACTCAACCCGCCGCGCGCCCGGGGACGCCAGCCGTTCACCGACGTCGTCCTCGCCCTCCAGAACAACGCGCGCGCCGAGGTGGACCTGCCCGGCGCCGACAGCGGCGTCGAGGTGGTGCGCACGGGCGAGGCCCGCTTCGAACTGCTCGTCGACGTCACCGAGGCGACCGGACCCGCCGGCACCCCGCAGGGCCTCACGCTCACCTTCGAGTACCGCGCGGACACCCTGGAGGAGACCTTCGTGGCCTGGCTCGCCGACGCGCTGCCCCACGCCCTGCTCACGGCGGCACAGGCCCCGGACCCCCGCCTCGGCGAGCTCGTCCCCGCCGGGCCCCCGCGCCGCGCGGACGAGCGGGACAAGGCCGCCGCCCCGGCCGCGGCCACGGTCGCCGCGGGCCCCGTCACCCCGCTGGAGCGGGAGGTCGCCGCCGTCTGGGCCGATGTCCTCGGCGTTCCGGACGTCGGCAGGGACGACGACTTCTTCGCGCTCGGCGGCAACTCGCTGCGCGCGGTGCGGGTCGCCGCCCGCCTCACCACCGGCACCAGGACCGTCACGGCCGCGCAGCTCTTCGCCGCCCCCACCGTCGCCGCCCTCGCCGCCGAACTGGCCGGGGCGCCCGTCACCACCGGCCCCGCGCCCACCCCCATCCCGCGACGGCCGCGCGTACCCCGCCGGCAGGACCAGCGGAGTCACCCCGGTCACCTCGGCGACCACAGCACAGAGCAGGAGGAGAGGCCGTGGACCTCAGCGTGATGTTCTTCGGCGCGGACAGCGGTTCGGGCAGCGGTTCGGGCAGTGCTTCGGGCAGCGGTTCGGGCAGTGGTTCGGGCGGCGGTTCGGGCAGTGCTTCGGACAGCGGTTCGGGCGGTGGTCCGGCCCATGGTTCCGGCGCCGCCCGGTCGCACGCCCAGACCTACGACGACATCCTCGCCGTCGCCCGCACCGCCGACCGCCTCGGTTTCCACGCCGTCTGGACCCCCGAGCGCCACTTCCAGCAGGTCGGCCAGGTCTTCCCCAGCCCGCCCGTGCTCAGCGCGGCCCTCGCCGTCGCCACCGAGCGCATCAAGATCCGCGCGGGCAGCGTCGTCCTGCCCCTGCACCACCCGCTGAAGGTCGCCGAGGACTGGGCCGTCGTCGACAACCTCTCGCACGGCCGGGCCGGCCTCTCGGTCGCCACCGGCTGGCACTCCACCGACTTCACCCTCGCCCCCGGCCACTACGAGGACCGCAGGCGGCGCACCCTCGAAGCCGTACCGGAGCTGCGGCGGCTGTGGGCGGGCGAGGCCGCCGCCTACCCGGACGGCACCGGGCAGAGCGTCGACGTCGTCCCGCAACCCCGTCCCGTCCAGCGGGAACTGCCTCTGTGGATCACCACCTCCGGCAACCCCGAGACCTGGGAGACCGCCGGGCGGCTGCGCGCCGGAGTGCTCGGCGCGACCGTCGGACAGAGCAGGGAGGAACTGGCCGACAAGATCGGCCGTTACCGCAGGGCCTGCGCCGCCGCCCCCGACCAGGGGGGCACCGACGCGCACGGCCGCGTGACGCTGATGGCGCACACCTACGTCGGCGCGGACGACGCCGAGGTGCGGCGCCTTGCCGCCGCGCCCCTCAAGGCGTACCTCGGCTCGTACCTGCGCCAGACCGCCGCCAACCGCGCGGCGGGAGCAGGGGAGGCGACCGCCGAGCTGACCGGCGAACAGACCGCGATGCTCGCCGAGTTCGCCTTCCAGCGCTATCTGAACTGGGGCAGCCTGCTCGGCTCGCCCGGCACCTGCGCCAAGATGCTCGCCGACCTGCGCGACCTGGGCTGCGACGAGGTGGCCTGCTTCATCGACTTCGGCATCGGACGGGACGAGGTACTCGCGGGGCTGCACCGCCTCGCCGAGCTGAGAGAGGCCGCACTGTGACCCCCCACCAGCCGTCCATGGCCGACCGCTTCAGCGCGCTCAGCGGTGAGCAGCGGATCCGGCTGATGCGCCGCCTCGTCGAGGCCGGCCGCGCCCGGGAGATCCCCCAGGTCGTCCCGCCCCGCGACACCGGGGGAGCGGTCCCGCTCAGCCCCGCCCAGCGGGACCTGTGGGTGTACGAGTCGCTGTATCCCGGCACCCCCGCCCTCAACCTCTGCTGCGCCTACCACTTCGACGCGGCGCGGGGCCAGGTCGACCCCGCGCACCTGGAGGCCGCGCTCACCCTCGTCCAGCGCCACCACGACATCCTGCGCACCCGGATCTCCGGCACGGCGGACGACCCGCGCGTCGACTTCCCCGACGAGGGCCCCTTCGTCCTGGAGCGCGAGGACCTGCGCGGCACGGCCACCACCATCGAGCAGGCCTTCCGCGCCTTCCGCCGCCGCCCCTTCGACCTCACCGCCGACCGGCTGATCCGGGGCCGCTTCGTCCGCGTCGACGACACCCGTACGACGCTGATGCTGAGCCTGCACCACATCATCACCGACTGGTGGTCCTTCGACGTGCTGCAAAGCGAGTTCGCCGAGGCGTACCGCGCCGTGCGCGACGGCACCGAGCCGAAGCTCACCCGCCCCGCGATCCAGTACGCCGACTTCGCGTCCTGGCAGGGCGAGCTGGAGGCCGCCGGGGTCTTCGACGACCGCCTCGACTTCTGGCGCCGCTACCTCGCCGACCCGCCGGGCCCGCTGACGGTGCCGGGCCACGGGGACCCCGCAGCGGGCGGCGACGACGGCATCGTGCAGGTCCGCTTCCGCGTCGACGCGGACACCACCCGGGCCGTCCGCGCGCTGGCCCGCGAGCGCGGCGCCTCCGTGTACGTCGTCCTCATGACGGCCTTCGCGGTCCTCGCGCACCGCGTCACCGGCGCCGACGACCTGGTGCTCGGCACCCCGGTCGCCAACCGCTCCGCCAAGGGCCTCGAACAGGTCATCGGGTACGTGATGAACGCCGTGCCGACCCGCTGGCGCATCGCCGAGGGCGACTCCTTCGCCGACGTCCTGGCCCGCTTCGGCACCGACTTCCCCGCTCTCATGGCGGGCGCCGACCTGCCGGTGGGCCGCATCGTCTCGGCCGCCGCGCCCGAACGCAGCGCGGGCCGCTCCCCGCTCTTCCAGTGGGTGTTCATGCACCTGACGCAGCAGCCGAGCGTCTCGGCCGTACGGGAGTTCGCCGAGCCCGAGCGCATCCACACCGGCGGCGAACACGACCTGGTGGGCGTCGTGCGGGACAGCGGCGACGGCATGGACGGCAGTTTCGAGATCCGCACCGACCTGTTCTCGCCCCAGGCGGTGGCCCGCTGGGCGGACAGCTATCTGACCCTGCTCCGCCACGTCACCGCCGACCCGGCCGCCCCCCTGCGGGACCTCGACGTGCTGCCCGCCGCCGAGCGCCGCCGCCTGCTCGCCCTGGCGCGCGGACCGGCCGCCCCGGCACCCGCGTCCCTGCC
>NZ_JAFEXF010000350.1 GCF_016905445.1 Streptomyces sp. G44 | reverse complement strand
GGGCTTCGCGCGCGGGGGGACGATGGTGGCCGGGGGCGTGCCGGTGCCCGCCCCCGGAATTATGTCCGGGAGCGGCGGTGCGGGGGCCGTCATCCGAGAGCGGTCCGCTTGATGGAGCGCTGCACCGGCCCGGGCCCCCCCGCCCCCCGCCCCCCCGCCCCGTTGCGCGGGGTGGAGGCGCGGCGCGCGGGGAGCGCGGCGGCCCGCCGGGGGCGGGGGGCCGCCGGCCCCGTGCGGCGGGTGGGGGTCGCCGGGCCAGCCGGCCCGGTGCCCCCCGGGGGTGTGTTGCGCGGGCGCCCCCTTCTCGCCCCGGGCCCCGCCCGCCGCCCCCGACGGCTCCCGCCGCCCGGCCCCGGGCGTAGCTCGCCGGCGCCCCTGCGCCCTCCGCCGGACGGCTCCCGCGCCCGCCGCCCCACCACCACCTTCGGCGCCCGCCGCTGACCCTCACTCCTCGCCGCAGGCCAGGCGGCACGGGCCTCAAGTCCGGCGGCCCGGGGGGCCTGTCGCCGCGCAGCGGCTGCCGTCGGCGCCCGGAGCTGAGCGTGGCTCGCCGGCGCCCCGGGCAAGGCCATTCACGCCCTCCGCCCGACGGCTCCCGCCTCCGCCGCCCCACCACCGCTGACCGTCACCCCCGCCACGGGCAGCAGCGGTCCGGGCCTCCCGCCCGGTGGGCCCGGTGGGGCCGCCGGGGGTGTCACTCCTCGTCCCGCGCCCTCAGCACCAGCTTGTTGACCGCCCACAGCGCGACGCCGATGGCGAGCAGCACGCCCGCGCGGATGTAGACCTCCGCCGGGCGGTCGGCGAGGGGGCTCGCGAGGATCAGGGCCGTGATCGCGCCGAGGACCGGCAGGGCCGTCGGCGTGCGGAAGTGGGCGTGGTCGACGCGGTCGCGGCGCAGGACCAGGACCGCCACGTTGACCATCGCGAACACGCACAGGAGCAGGAACGCCGTCGTGTCGCCCAGCCCCTCGATCTCGCCCGTCGACACCAGGCCGATCGCGAGCAGCGCGACGAAGACGATGCCGACGACCGGCGTGCGGCGCTTGGCGAGGACCCGGCCCATGGCGCGCGGCAGGATGCGTTCGTTGGCCATGCCGTAGCAGAGCCGCGAGGCCATCATGATGTTGATCAGCGCCGTGTTGCTGAGCGCGAACAGGGCGATCAGGGCGAAGAGCTTGTGCGGGAAGTCCACGCCGCCCGCCTTGACGACCTCCAGGAGCGGACCGCTGGAGCTGCCCAGCGTCTTGTGGTCGACCAGCAGCGACGAGACCAGCGCCACCAGGACGTAGATGGTGCCGGTCACCGCGACACCGATGAAGATCGCGCGCGGAAAGGTCCGCACCGGGTCCTTCGTCTCCTCGGCCATGTTCACCGAGTCCTCGAAGCCGACGAAGGCGAAGAAGCCGAGCGCCGTCGCCCCCAGGACGCCGGTCATCAGGGCGTATCCGCTGCCGCCGCCTGCCTCGAACTCGGTGAGGCGGGACGGCTCGCCGTCCCCGGTCAGCACGGCGTACGCACCGATCGCGAGAATGATCGCCAGGCCGGTGAGTTCCACGAGCGTCAGCACCACGTTCGTCTTCACGGACTCCGAGACGCCCCGCAGGTTCAGCGCCGCGAGCAGCACGATGAACGTGATGGCGATCAGGGTCGGCGGCAGCGCGTCGCCCGTCAGCTCGCTCAGGTAGTCACCGCTGAAGGCGCGGGCCGCCGCGCTCGCCGACGACAGTCCCGAGCACATCACCATGAACGCGATGATGAAGGTCAGGAACGGCGTCTTGAACGCCTTCTGGGTGTAGAGCGCGGCCCCCGCCGCCTTCGGATACTTGCCGACCAGCTCGACGTACGACGCCGCCGTCAGGATCGCCACGACGAAGCCGATCACGAACGGCAGCCAGAGCGCGCCGCCGACCTTCCCCGCGACCTTGCCGGTGGTGGCGTAGATGCCGGTGCCGAGGATGTCGCCGATCACGAAGAGGATCAGCAGCTTGGGGCCGATGGCGCGGTGCAGCGCGCCGTCCTCGGCGGGTGGTGGTGCGGTGGTGGGTGTGCCGGATGCCGTCATGGGAGCCTCCCCCGAGACCGGGACTGGGAACGAGTCCGAGACCGGGAACGAGTCCGACCGGGAACTCGTTCCGGAGTCAGGGTCTGCCCGTGAGCCACGTCACTATGCGCGAGTTGAGGAACCTCAGAGGCTGCCCGTCACGAGGCGGCCGCTCACAGGTACCGCAGCGCGTCCCGTTCCGAGCCGCCGCCCGCCTCCGCCACGATCTCGTCGAGGGTCTGCGGTTCGCGCGCGGCGGCGAAGCGCACGTCGTCATCGTGCAGGGTGAAGCCGTAAATGCCGGGCCGGACCAGGCTGTTGTACGAGTAGTGCTGCGCGAAGTAGTAGGCGCCGGTGTCCAGCGCGGCGATGTGGTCGCCCTGTTCGAGCAGCGGCAGCGGACGGTTCTCGGCGAGCAGGTCGCCCGCGAAGCAGGCCGGTCCCGCGACGTCCTGCCCGACGGCGGGCCCGCTCTTGGGCCGCCCCTTCGCGTCGTACGCGGCGATCCGCAGCGGCCACGACAGCGGCGCGTACACCGTCCGCGTCGCCACCTGCACGCCCGCGTGGGTCACCGCGATGGGCCTGCCGCCCGCCTTCTTCGCGTACTCGACGCGGGCGAGGAGCGTGCCGTGCTTGGCCAGCAGGGACCGGCCGAACTCGGTCACCAGGCCGTACCGCCCGTCGAGCAGCCCCGGCACCCGCGCCTTGAGACGGCGCGCGTACTGCGCGTGGGTCGGATTCTCCTCGTCCGAGCCGAAGTCGACGGGCAGGCCGCCGCCGATGTCGATGGTGTCGACCTGCCGCCGCCCGGCGCGTCCGTTGATCTCCTCGGCCAGTTCGTACGTCGCTGCGACCCCGCGCACCATCATCTCCAGGGGCATGCCCTGCGAGCCGGAGTGCGCGTGCAGACGGGTCAGCCAGGGCCGGTCGAGGAAGGCCCCGACGACCCAGTCCCTGGCGTCCTCGTCCAGCAGCGGTACGCCGAACTTGGAAGTGGCCGTCGCCGTCGACAGGGCGCCGATCGCACCGCCGCCGATCTGCGGATTCACCCGCAGCCCGAGAGGGGAGCCGGTCGGCGCCGACTGGACGAGGGCGTCGACGCGGGCCAGTTCCTGCGGGTTGTCGGCGTTGACGGCGACGCCCAGCGCGAGGGCCCGGCGCAGTTCGGCGGGCGTCTTGGCGGGGGAGTCCAGGACGGTGTCGGCGGGCGCGATCCCGGCGGCGCGCGCGAGGGCCAGCTCACCGGGGCTCGCCACCTCGGCGCCGATCCCGGCCGCGCGCAGCAGCCGCAGCACCGGGACGAGCGGGGTGGCCTTCACCGCGAAGGCGTGCAGGACCGGGGTGGCCGCCGGGGTGACCGCCTCGAAGGCGGCGCGCAGTGCGGCGGCGCTCGCCCGGATGCCGGCGATGTCGAGCAGACCGGCGACGGGGGAGTCGGGCCTGACGAGGCCCTGCCCGACGGCGGCGCGGACGGCCCGGTCACGGCGGCCGGCGCGGTCGGCGGCGGGGGCGGGGCCGGGGGGGGGGTCCGCGCGGGGGGCTCGCGGCTGCTGGTCGTCGTCCTCGTCGTGGGCCCTGCGATCCAGCCAATCATCCGGGGCGGACCCCCGCCGCCGGACCCGCGCCACCGGTCGCTTTTTACTAGCTCTATTCAGACG
>NZ_JAFEXF010000034.1 GCF_016905445.1 Streptomyces sp. G44 | reverse complement strand
TGCTACGTCGGCGGCGGCCTCGGCGGGGCGGCCGTGGACGGCACGGTCGGCTCGGCCTGGGGCGTCGCCGCCGCGACCGTCGCCGGCTCGGCCGTGTGGTGGCTGCACCTGCGGTCCGCCCTGCGCGAGCACCACCAGAACCCCCTTCCCGAAGTGAGGACACCATGACCGCCCAACCGCGGTTGAGCATCGGCCTGCCCGTGTACAACGGCGAGGAGTACCTCGCCGAGTCGCTCGACGCCCTGCTCGGCCAGACCTACGAGGACTTCGAGCTCGTCATCACCGACAACGCCTCGACCGACGGGACGCGGGACCTCTGCCGCAAGTACGCCGCGCGGGACTCACGCATCCGCTACATCCGGCTGCTCCGGAACATCGGCGCCGCGCCGAACCACAACTACGTCTTCACCCAGTGCCGCGGCGCACTGTTCAAGTGGGCCTCGCACGACGACCTGTACGCCCGGGACCTGCTGCGGCGCTGCGTCGAGGTGCTCGACGAACGGCCGGAGGTGATCCTCGCGCACAGCGGCCAGGCCGTCATCGACGAGGACGGCCAGGTGAAGGTCCCCTACGCGTACGGGCTCGCCACCGACTCGCCGCACGCGCCGGAGCGCTTCCGCAGCCTGCTGTTCGAGCCCGGCGGCGACGACTTCTACGGGGTGATGCGGGCCGACGTGCTGCGCCGGGTGAAGCCGCACGACAGCTACCACCACGCGGACCGCACGTTCGTCGCCGAGATCACCCTGCACGGCCCCTTCCACCAGGTGCCGGAGCTGTTGTACTTCCGCCGCGACCACCCCACCCGCGCCGAACGGGCCAACCCTTCCAAGCGGTCCCGGTGCGTCAACCTCGACCCGCGCCGGGCGGGCCCGCTGCATCCCACGCCCCGGCTGCTCGCCGAGTACGTCTGGGGCTTCGCCTCGGCGATCCGGCGGGCGCCGCTCTCCTCGGCCGACCGGCGCGCGTGCTACGGCCACTTGGCCGCGTGGCTGACCAGCCGGGCCCGGCCGGGCGCCGGTGAGCGGGTCGAGGACCGCGCCCCCGTCGACCCGGCCGGACTCGCCGTCTCCGTCGACACTCTCGTCGCGGGCCGTGAAGGCCATGAGGGGCGGCGGACGTGACGCCGGTGCGGGTAGGCGTCTTCGGTCTGCTCGGTTCCGGCAACCTCGGCAACGACGGGTCGCTCGAAGCCGTACTCGGGTATCTGCGCGCCGCACACCCGGAGGCGGTCGTCGACGCGCTGTGCGGGGGCCCCGGGACCGTCGCGGCACGGTACGCGATCCCCGCGACCCGGCTGCACTGGTACCGGGGGGAGTACCGCACCGCCTCACGTGCCGGCGCGATCGCGGGCAAGGGCCTCGGCAAGCTCGTCGACGCCTTCCGCACCGCCGCCTGGGTGCGCGGGCACGACGTGGTGATCGTGCCGGGCATGGGCGTCCTGGAGGCCACGCTGCCGCTGCGGCCGTGGGGTTTCCCCTACTCCCTGTTCCTGCTCTGCGCGTCCGGCCGGATCTTCGGCACACGGGTCGCGCTGGTCGGCGTCGGCGCCGCCCCCATCGGCAACCGGGCGACCCGGGCCCTGGTGCGGTGGTCGGCGCGGCTCGCCGCGTACCGGTCGTACCGGGACGCCCCGTCCCGCGACGCGATGCGGGCCATGGGCGTGGACACCGCCCGCGACGAGGTCTGCCCGGACCTGGCGTTCGCCCTGCCGACGCCGCGGGGGAGCGGGCCCCCGAGTCCATGGGGCCCTCCGGGCGCGGTCTGCGTCGGCGTCATGGCCTTCCGCGGCGGGGACGACGACCGCGCCCGCGCCGACGAGATCCACCGCCGCTACCTCGACGGGACGACCCGCTTCGTGCGCGCGCTGGCCGACGACGGCAGGCCGGTGCGGCTGCTCACCGGTGACGCGTGCGACGCCCCGGTGGTCGCCGCGATCCTCGACGCGGTGGACTCGCCGCTGGTCACCGCGGCGGAGACGGCCTCACTGACCGACCTGATGAAGGAGACGGCGGCCGCCGACACCGTGGTGGCCACCCGCTACCACAACCTGGTCTGCGCGCTGAAGACCGGCACACCGACGCTGGCGCTCAGCTACGCGGCGAAGAGCGACGCGCTCATGGACCGGATGGGCCTCGGCGCGTACTGCCACCCGGCGCGCGACGTCGACGCCGACCGGCTGCTCGCACAGTTCCGCGAACTGGAGCGGCGATCGGCGGAGCTGCGACAGACCCTCACCGACCGGAACCGCACCGCTGTACGACAACTCCAGGACCAGTTCGCCCGGTTGACGGCGGCCCTGTTCCCCACCACCGACCACGCGCGGGCCCACGCCCGGCAGGAGACGCCATGAAAGCCACCGAAGTCCCCCGGATCGCGGGCGCGTACCTCTTCGAACCGACGCCGTACGCCGACGAACGCGGCTTCTTCTGCCGCACCTTCGACGCCGACGTGGTCCGCTCGGTGGGCCTCGACCCGGCCGGCTTCGTCCAGGACAGCCTGTCCCGCTCGGTCCGGGGCGTGCTGCGCGGACTGCACCTGCGCTCCGGCGCCGGCGAGGCCAAGCTCGTGCGGTGCTCGTACGGGAGGATCTTCGACGTCGTCGTGGACCTGCGGCCGGACTCACCGACGTACCGCAGCGTGGCCTCCTTCGAACTGTCCGGCGAGACGCAGGCGACCCTGTACATCCCGGCGGGGTGCGCGCACGGCTTCCAGGCGCTGACCGAGACGGCTGACATCGCCTACCGGATCGACCGCCCGCACGACCCGGCCGAGGACGTGACGATCGCCTTCGACGACCCGGATCTCGCCGTCCCCTGGCCCCTGCCGGTCACCTCGATGTCCCGGCGGGACCGCGAGGCGCCGAGCCTCGCCGAGGTCCTGAAGCGCGTGGAGGGCTGAGGCCGACGTGACCACCGAACACGGCGCGCGGCCCGCGGAGTTCGCCCTGCCCCAGTCGCGGCAGGCCAACGAGCGGCTGCACGCCATGATCCCCGGCGGCGCCCACACCTACGCCAAGGGCGACGACCAGTACCCCGAGCACCTGGCCCCGGTCATCAGCCACGGCCAGGGCGCCCACGTATGGGACGTCGACGGCAACCGCTACATCGAGTACGGCTCCGGCCTGCGGTCGGTCAGCCTCGGCCACGCCCACCCCCGCGTGCTCGAAGCCGTGCGGCGGGAGATCGACCGCGGCAGCAACTTCGTCCGGCCGTCCATCGTGGAGGCCGAGGCCGCGGAGCGCTTCCTCGCGACGGTGCCCACCGCCGAGATGGTGAAGTTCGCCAAGAACGGCTCCGACGCCACCACCGCCGCGGTGCGCCTGGCCCGCGCCGTCACCGGCCGCCCGCGCGTGGCCCTCTGCGGCGACCACCCCTTCTTCTCCGTCGACGACTGGTTCATCGGCACCACGCCGATGTCCGCGGGCGTTCCCGCGGCGACCACCGACCTCACCCTGTCCTTCCCGTACGGCGACCTGGCCGCCACGGAGGAGCTGCTCACCCGGCACGCGGGCGAGGTCGCCTGCCTGATCCTGGAACCCGCGACGCACACCGAGCCCCCGCCGGGGTACCTCGCGGGCCTGCGCGAGCTGGCCGACCGGCACGGCTGCGTGCTGGTCTTCGACGAGATGATCACCGGCCTGCGCTGGTCCGAGGCGGGTGCCCAGGGCCTGTACGGCGTCGTCCCCGACCTCTCCACGTTCGGCAAGGCGCTCGGCAACGGCTTCGCCGTCTCCGCGCTGGCCGGGCGCCGCGACCTCATGGAGCGGGGCGGGCTGCGCCACTCCGGTGAGCGGGTGTTCCTGCTCTCCACGACGCACGGCGCGGAGACGCACTCGCTGGCCGCCGCGATGGCCGTCCAGACCACCTACACCGAGGAGGGCATCACCGCGCGCCTGCACGCCCTCGGCGAGCGGCTGGCCGCAGGGGTCCGCGAGGCGGCGGCCGGCACGGGCGTCGCCGACCACGTCCTCGTCCGGGGCCGGGCCAGCAACCTGGTCTTCGCCACCCTCGACCAGCTCCGGCAGCCGTCCCAGCCGTACCGCACGCTGTTCCTGCGGCAGCTCCTGGCGGGCGGGGTGCTCGCCCCGTCGTTCGTGGTGAGCAGCGCGCTCGACGACGCCGACATCGAACGCACCGTCGACGTGGTGGCCGAGGCGTGTGCGGTGTACCGGAAGGCGCTGGACGCCGGTGACCCCACCCCCTGGCTGGGCGGGCGGCCGGTGAGGCCGGTGTTCCGCCGCACGGTGTGAGACGACGTGACGCGAGGTGTGAGGTCCCGTGCCGTGACGTCAGAGGTGCTTGCCCCGACCGCCGCCGGCCAGCCGGTCGGCCACCCCGTCGACCAGCCACGCGGTCGCGGGCACCGCCACCAGCGCGGTGCACCAGCCGCCGAGCGCGTCGGTCGGGTAGTGCGCGCCCAGAACGACCTGCGCCCAGCCCATGGCGGCGCCGGCGACCGACGCCGAGGCGAGCACGAGTACGGTGCCGGCCGTCCTGCCGAGTCCCCACCGTCCGGTCGCGGTCAGCGCCACCACGAGGGCGAGCGCCGTGAGGAAGGCGGTGTGCCCGCTCGGATAGGACAGGTTGCCGTCACCGTGGATGGTGCGGCCCACCAGCGGCTTGAGCAGCTTCGTGGCTCCCACGGCCAGACCGGCGCCGACCACGACGAGCACCGCCGCGCGGGGCCGCCGAAGCAGCAGGCACCCCAGCACGGTGGCCGCGACCAGCACCGCCGCGCCCAGGGGCTCCCCCAGGAAGTCCGTGGCGAGAGCGGCGCCCCGCCACGGCTGCCGCGCACCCTCCGTCGCCGACCCGATCCGCGCGTCCAGCGTGCCGGGCCGGCTGTCATCGGCGTACAGGGCTCCGAGTGCGGCGGCCGGCAGCGCGGCGAGGACCCCGACCAGCCCGAGCCACAGGCGCAACGGCGGGGGCAGCACGGCGTGCGTCGCACCCACCCCGGCCGGGCGATCCACGCGAGCCCCCCGATATGTCCCGGCCCGCCCTCCATCGGCCATGAGCCTGTGCTGCCACCCTAATCGTCAACCCCCGCGTGACCAACCGCCCTTGGCGGAGCCCTGCTATGGTGCGCCGATGTCTTCGATCAAGAAAATTCAGGTCACCTTCGACTGTGCGGAACCCGGGCGCGTCGGGCGTTTCTGGTGCGAGGTGCTGGGGTACGTCGCACCGCCGCCGCCGGAGGGGTTCACGACATGGGACGACTTCAACCGCTCCCTGCCGCCCGAGGAGCGGGACTCCTGGTTCGTGTGCAGCGACCCGTCGGGCGTGGGCCCGCGGCTGTACTTCCAGCGCGTGCCCGAAGGGAAGGTCGCCAAGAACCGGGTGCACCTCGACGTGCGCGCCGGGACCGGGCTCGTGGGCGAGGAGCGCCTCGCCGTGCTTGAGGCCGAATGCGCCCGACTGGTCGCGCTCGGCGCGGTCCGCGTGCGGGTGCTGCCCGCCGATGAGGACAACGAGTCGTGCATCGTGATGCAGGACATCGAGGGCAACGAGTTCTGTCTCGACTGAGCGTCCTCCCCAACGGCGGCAGGACGGTCTGCGGCGGCAGGATGGTCTGCGGGATCGGCGGGCGGGCGGCGGAACCGATGGGCGGGCGCGCGCTCGACGCACGCCCGTCAACCTCCTTGCGCCTTGATGTGCTCGACCACCTTGTCGAAGTCCTCGGCCGGCGAGAAGTCGATGTACTCGCAGTCCTCGAGTGCCAACGGCGCGTGGCCGGGCGACCAGTAGAAGGCGTCACCCGCCTCGTAGGTCTCGTCGCCGTCCGGCGTCCGCATCCTCAGTCGTCCCTTGAAGAGATAGCCCCAGTGCGGGCACGGGCAGAGGTCTCCCGCCAGACCCTTGAGGGCGGGCCCCATGTCGGTGCCCTCGGGAAACCTCACGAAGGCGACGGACATGTCTCCGCCGATGTCCTGGACACGCAGCTCCACGCCGTCGCCTTCGATGGCGACGGGAATGTCCTCGCGCTTAGTCGCTTTCATGGCTCCTCCACGCTCACCTGCTGAGGAACACCCGGGAGGACCTTCTTCCTCCAGCCTGGACCCGCGAGCGCCGCAGCGCGATATCTGGCGAACGGGGGAGACCGGCCCGTCCCGGCCCGCCCGCGGGTCGATCAGACGGCGACCGGCGCCTCCGCCAGGAGCCGGCGGATGTCGCGCACCGCAGCGCGCCCCGCGCGATGGGCGCCGATCGTGCTGGCCGAAGGCCCGTACCCCACCAGGTGGACGCGGGGGTCGGCGACCGCCCTGGTGCCCTCCATGCGGATGCCGCCGCCCGGCTCGCGCAGCCGCAGCGGGGCCAGGTGGTCGATCGCCGCGCGAAAGCCCGTGGCCCACAGGATGACGTCCGCGTCGACGCGCCGTCCGTCCTCCCACTCCACGCCGGACGGCGTGATCCGGTCGAACATCGGCAGCCGGTCCAGCACCCCGTCGGCCCGAGCCCGCCGGATCGCGTCGTTCACCGGCAGCCCGGTCACCGACACCACGCTGCGCGGCGGCAGCCCCTGACGTACGCGCTCCTCCACCATGGCGACCGCGGAGCGCCCCCGGTCCTCGTCGAACGGCCCCTCGCGGAACACCGGCGGGCGCCGGGTGACCCAGGTGGTCTCCGCCGCGTACGGAGCGATCTCCATCAGGTGCTGCGTGCCCGACGCGCCACCGCCGACGACGATCACCCGCTGACCGGCGAACGCCTCGGGGCCGGGGTAGACGGCAGTGTGCAACTGCCGTCCGCGAAACGTGTCCTGGCCCGGGTAGCGCGGCCGGAACGGCCGGTCCCACGTGCCCGTCGCGTTGATCAGCGCACGCGTCGACCAGGTGCCCGCCGAGGTCTCCACGAGCAGCCGCCCGCCCTCGCCCTCCCGCACCTTGCGTACGTCGACGGGACGCCGTATCCGCAGGTCGAAGCGGTCCTCGTACGCCGTGAAGTACTCCCCGACGACCTCCGACGACGGGCGCGCGGGGTCGGCGCCGGTCAGTTCCATGCCGGGGAGCGCGTGCATGCCGTGCACCTTGCCGTACGTCAGCGAAGGCCACCGGAACTGCCAGGCGCCACCGGGCCGGGGCGCGTGATCGAGGACCACGAAGTCCCGGCCCGGCGCGAGGCCCACCCGCCGCAGGTGATAGGCGCTGGAAAGACCCGCCTGACCCGCGCCGATGACCACCACGTCCACCTCGTGCGGCTGCGCCGCGACGGCTGCGTCTCCTGTCCCGAAGTCGTTCACGGTTCTACCAACCTCGTCGGGGGCCGAGATCTTCCCGGTCGGCCCGCCGGGGCTCAGCGTCCGCCCGCCACCAGCAGCGGAGCACCGCCGGGAGCCGACGCCGGACGGCCGTTCACCGCGGGCACCCCGGCGAGCGGCGAGGCGGGGATACGAGCCAGCAGGCCGCGCCGCGCCAGGTCGGGGATGACGCCCTCGCCGAACCAGTACGCCTCTTCGAGGTGCGGATAGCCGGACAGCACGAAGTGCTCGACGCCGAGCGCGTGGTACTCCTCGATCCGGTCGGCGACGTCCGCGTGACCGCCGACCAGAGCGGTGCCCGCGCCGCCGCGCACGAGGCCGACCCCGGCCCAGAGGTTCGGCGCGATCTCCAGCTTGTCGCGGGAGCCGCCGTGCAGGGCGAGCATCCGCTGCTGGCCGACCGACTCGCTCCGGCCGAGCGCCTCCTGTGCCGCGGCGATCGTGTCCGGGTCGAGGTCGTCGAGCAGCCGGTTCGCGGTCGCCCAGGCCTCGGCCGAGGAGTCGCGGGAGATGGTGTGCAGCCGGATGCCGAAGCGGACCGTACGCCCCTCCCGTGCGGCCAGCCCCCGGATCCAGTCGATCTTCCGCGCGACCTGCTCCGGAGGCTCGCCCCACGTCAGATACACGTCCGTGTGCCGCGCCGCGACCGGACCGGCCGCCGCCGAGGAACCCCCGAAGAAGATCTCCGGCAGCGGGTCGGGCGGCAGCGCCGTCAGCCCGCCCTCCACCTGGTAGTACTCGCCGTCGAAGTCGTACGGCCGGCCGCGCCACACCCCTCGTACGACCGAGAGGAACTCATCGGTGCGGGCATAGCGGCGATCGTGGTCCAAGTGGTCGCCGAACCGCCGCTGTTCGGTCGCGTCACCGCCCGTCACCACGTTGAGCAGCAACCGCCCACGCGTGATGCGCTGGTACGTGGCCGCCATCTGCGCGGCGAGCACGGGGGAGAGGACACCGGGACGGAAGGCGACCAGGAACTTCAGCCGCTCCGTGTGCTGGGCGAGCGCGACCGTCGTCAGCCAGGCGTCCTCGCACCACGTCCCGGTCGGCGTGAGCACCGCCTCGAACCCCAACTGCTCGGCCGCCTTGGCGATTTGGGCGAGGTACTCGATGTCCGGCGCGCGTACCCCGCTGACCGGGGTCACGCGGGAACGCGTGATGCCGCCGTCGGTGTACGCGTGCCGGTCCACGAGGGTGCGGCCGTCGCCGCCGGTCGGCAGGAACCAGTGCAGGTGGACGGTCATGGTCAGGACTCCTCGCGGTTCGTGGGCTCGCCGTACGTGCGTGGCTCGCTGGTGGAGGGCGGCAGACCGCCGTTGAAACGGGTGTCGACGAAATCGCCGAAGTCGACGCGGCGCGGGATCAGCTTCAGCTCGGCGAAGGTGTCCGCGATCTCCTGCTCGGAGGCCACGGCGTTCTTGTCCACGGCCACCGGGACCCGGGTGCCGTTGGTGCGCTTGACCGCGTCGAGCGCCACCTCGTAGGGCAGGCCGGTGTCCTTCGCCCACACCCTCGCCCACGCCTGAGGGTGTTCGTGGACCCAGTCCTGCGCCCTGCGCAGTCGCTTGAGGTAGTCGGCGACGGCCGCGGACTTCTTCTTGTCCCGCAGCGCGCCGGGCGCCGCCACCTGGAAGCTGAGGCCGTTCACGACCCCGTCGCCGTCGGTGAGGACCCGCCCCTTCTTCGCCCGCAGCACCTGTGAGGTGTACGGGTCCCAGGCGGCCCAGGCGTCCACCTTGCCGCTGGTGAACGCGGCCAGCGCGTCGGCCGGTTGCAGGTACTTGACCTCGATGTCCTTGAAGCCGAGGCCCGCCTTCTCCAGGGAGGCGATCAGCTGGAAGTGCGCGGACGAGCCCTGGGCCACGGCGACCGACCTGCCCTTCAGATCCCGCGGCTTCTTCAAGGGCGAGCCGTGCGGGACGAGGATCGCCTCGCCCGCCGCCGTGCCACGGGTCGCGGCGACCACGGAGATCTTCGAGCCCGCGCCCGCGGCGAACACCGGCGGGGTGTTGCCGACCGCGCCGATGTCGACGGCCTCGGCGTTGACGGCCTCCAGGAGCGGCGGCCCCGAGGTGAAGGTCGACCAGCGGATCTTGTACGTGAGGTCGTCCAGCTCCCCGGCCGCGCGCAGCACGGCCTCGGAACCGCCGCGCTGGTCACCGACGTCGAGGGTGAGCGACCCCTTGCCGTCGGTGCCGCCGCCGGCGCCGCCGACCGAGGTGCCGGCCGACGAGGTGCCCGAGCAGGCGGTGAGGAGCAGGGCCAGGGGGAGGAGGAGGGGGGCCGGGGCGAACCGTGGCCGTCGTCGTGGGCGTGGGCGTGATCGCATGGGATTCCGTTCGACCGGTGCGTGCAAAAAAAGGGGGAGGGGAGGGAAGGGGGACGCCGTCCCGTGGGCGGTGGCCGGAGTCAGGCGGTGGCGGTCCCGGCGGGCGTCTCCACGCCGAGGCGGCGCAGCAGCTCCTCGCGCAGCTCGGCGAAGCGCGGGTCGGCGATGCCGCGCGGCCGCTCCAGGCCGATCCGCTTCTCGTACGCGATGACGCCGCCGTCCATCACCAGGACACGGTCGGCGAGAAGCACCGCCTCCTCCACGTCATGCGTGACCAGCAGCACCGCGCAGCCGCGCCGCTGCCACAGCTCGTCGACGAGCCGCTGCGCCTTGATGCGGGTGAGGGCGTCGAGCGCGCCGAACGGCTCGTCGAGCAGGAGCAGGTCGGGCTCACGTACCAGCGCCCGGGCCAGGGAGGCGCGCTGGGCCTCACCGCCGGAGAGCGTCTTGGGCCAGGCGCCGGTGCGGTGCTTCAGGCCCACCTCCGCGAGCGCCCGCTCGGCGACGTCCCGCCCCGGCTTGCCCGGCAGGCCGAGCAGGACGTTGCGCCACACCCGCTTCCACGGCATGAGGCGGGGCGCCTGGAACGCCACGGCCTTGCGGCGCGGCACGAGCACGGTGCCCTCGATGTCGCGGTCGAGCCCCGCGAGGACGCGCAGCAGCGTCGACTTGCCGCAGCCGCTGCGTCCGAGGAGCGCCACGAACTCGCCCGGCCGGACGTCGAGGTGGAGGCCGTCGATGACGGCACGCCCGTCGAAGGAGCGGGTGAGGCCGTGGACGCGTATGGCGGGTGCGGGGCCCGGCACGGGGTGCGAGGCGGTGGCGCCGGCGGAGGTCATCGGCCGGTGAAGGTCGGTCGCCATTGCAGCAGGAGCCTTTCGAGGGTGCGGACGACGAAGTCGGCGACGAGGCCGAGGAAGGCGTAGACGATCAGGCAGACCACGATCACGTCGGTCCGCAGGAAGTCACGGGCCTGGACCATGAGGAACCCGATGCCGGAGTCGGCGTTGACCTGCTCGGCGAAGACCAGCGCGAGCCAGGCGATGCCCAGCGAGTAGCGCAGCCCCGTCATCGCCCCCGGCAGGGCCCCGGGCAGCACGACATGCCGCACGAGACCCCACCGCGACAGGCCCAGTGACTCCCCGGCCTCGATCAACTGGGCGTCCACGCCCCGGATGCCGGCGTACACGTTGAGGTAGAGCGGGAAGGAGACGCCGAGCGCGATGATGGCGATCTTGGGCGTCTCGCCGATGCCGAACCAGATGATGAACAGCGGGATGAGCCCGACGAACGGCACGGTGCGCAGCATCTGCACACCGGCGTCCACGAGGTCCTCGCCGACCCGGAAGAGCCCGGAGACGAGGGCGAGCGCCGTGCCGGCGGCGATGCCGAACAGCAGTCCCACGGCGACGCGTTGCAGGGACACGCCCATGGCGGACGGCAGCGAGCCGTCCCGGATCAGATCACCGGCGACCCGGGCGATGGTCCCCGGCGAGGCGAGCACGTCACTGGTCAACACGCCCGTCGCACTCAGCAGTTGCCAGAGCGCGAGGAGGAGGACCGGCCCGGAGGTCCGGCGCAGCCAGCGGGGCAGACGGGTGCGGCGGCTGGAGGAGGCGACGAGGGCTTCGAGTTCGGGGGCGACGGGCGGGGCGGACATGTCGGGCACGGCATGCGGAGAGGCATGGCTGACGCTCATAGGCGCTCCACGGCAGAAGAAGGGGAGGGCGGGAGGGAGGGGACGCGCGGGCGGCGGGACAGTGGGCGCGCAGACGCAGACGCTCACACAGACGCGGGTGCAGACGCGTCAGCGGTGCCGGCGTCCGGGCCCGCGCATCACGCGGCGCGCGACCGCGACGCGCTCAGGAGACGGCGAAACAGACGGCCCGGCCGGCCGGTGTGAGAGGGAGAAGCGGGTGAGAGGGCGTCAGCAGCCGCGGCGACACGCGGAGGAGGCCACCCGCAGCAGGTCGATGTGACCGCGCGTGGTGAGCAGGGCTGAACGCGACATGCCGCAGAACGTAGCGAGATCGCGTACGCGGGGTCAATGGCGTCTCGAAAGCCGGACGCCCCGTATCGCGGGCCGGGAAGCGGGATGGGGGATGATGGGGGTATGTCCGATGCGTTCACCACCCGAGTCCTGCGAGTCACCACCGGTTCGAGCGAGCGGGTCCTCGACCTCACCCGCGACTGCGAAGCCTTCCTGAGCGAGGCGGCGGCCGGCCGCGACGGCCTCCTCAACATCTTCGTCCCGCACGCCACAGCCGGGATCGCCGTCCTGGAGACGGGCGCGGGCAGCGACGACGACCTCCTCGCCGCGCTGCACACCCTGCTCCCCGCCGACGACCGCTGGCAGCACCGCCACGGCAGCCCCGGCCACGGCCGCGACCACGTCCTGCCCGCCCTCGTCCCGCCCCACGCGACGCTGCCGGTGGTGGGCGGGAGCCTGGAGCTCGGCACCTGGCAGTCGGTGTGCCTGGTCGACACGAACGTGGACAACCCCGACCGCCAGGTGCGGTTGAGCTTCCTGGGGTGAGGGCGCGTGGGCGGGCCCGGGGCGGCTGCCGGAAGAGCCCGGACGTGACGCCGCTCCCGCCAGGCCGCCCGCCGGACGCTCCCGAGCCGGTCCCGTGTGCTCCGGTCCGTGACGCGCAGAGCCACGGACATTCCGTAAGGGGTCACCGTCGTTCCAGGTGAGGCGCGTCTCACCGAGCCGACGGCTCTTGTCTATGCAACGAATTGCATAGAAGGATCGGCGCATGGTGCTAGAGCACGCGATCCTCGTCTCGCTGCTGGAGAAGCCGGGCTCCGGCTATGAGCTGGCCCGGCGGTTCGAGCGGTCCATCGGGTACTTCTGGACCGCCACCCACCAGCAGATCTACCGCGTCCTCAAGCGGATGGAGGGCGACGGCTGGATCGACGCCCACGAGGTGGCGCAACAGGCGCGGCCGGACAAGAAGGAGTACTCCGTCACCGCCCTGGGCCGCTCCGCCCTGTCCGGGTGGCTGCACGAGCCCATCGCGCCCGAGAGCGTCCGGCACGAACTCGCCGTGAAGATCCGCGGCGCGGCTTTCGACGACCCGGCCGCGCTGATCCGCGAGGTCGAGCGGTACCGCCAGGAGCACGCCGACCGGCTCGCGCGCTACCTCGCCGGGGAGCGGCGGGACTTCACCGGCCCCGAGGCCCCCGCGCCGCCCGACGCCGGGCAGGAGCTCCAGCATGTCGTCCTGCGCGGCGGCATCGCGTACGAACGCATGACGCTCGCCTGGCTCGACGACGTGCTCGACACCCTCCACCGGCTCGGCCCCCAGGGCTGAGCCGCGCCCCTTGACCCCACTCCCCTCAGGAAGAGGCGAACCCCCATGGCCGACGCGCTGCTGTTCAACCCCCGCACCTACGACCCGACGCACTTCGACCCCGAGACCCGCAGGCTGCTGCGCGCCACCGTCGACTGGTTCGAGGCCCGCGGCAAGCGCAGGCTGATCGAGGACTACCGCTCCCGCGCCTGGCTGGCGGACTTCCTGGAGTTCTCCGCCAAGGAGAAGCTGTTCGCGACCTTCCTCACCCCGGCCTCAGCCGCCGAGGACGGCCCGGACAAGCGGTGGGACACCGCCCGGATCGCCGCCCTCAACGAGATCTTCGGCTTCTACGGGCTCGACTACTGGTACGCCTGGCAGGTGACGATCCTCGGCCTCGGCCCGGTGTGGCAGAGCGGCAACGAGGCGGCGCGTGCGCGGGCGGCCGAACTCCTGGCCCAGGGCGAGGTGTTCGCCTTCGGCCTGTCGGAGAAGGCCCACGGCGCCGACATCTACTCCACGGACATGCTGCTGGAGCCCGATGGCGCCGGCGGTTTCCGGGCGAGCGGCTCCAAGTACTACATCGGCAACGGCAACGCCGCCGGGCTGGTCTCCGTCTTCGGCCGCCGCACCGACGTCGAGGGCCCCGACGGGTACGTTTTCTTCGCCGCCGACAGCCGCCACGAGGCGTACCACCTGGTCAAGAACGTCGTCGACTCCTCGAAGTACGTGAGCGAGTTCCGCCTGGAGGACTACCCGGTCGGCCCCGAGGGCGTCCTGCACACCGGCCGTGCCGCCTTCGACGCCGCGCTGAACACCGTCAACGTCGGCAAGTTCAACCTCTGCACCGCCTCGATCGGCATCTGCGAGCACGCGATGTACGAGGCCGTCACCCACGCGCACCACCGCATCTTGTACGGGCGTCCCGTCACCGCCTTCCCGCACGTGCGCCGCGAGCTGACCGACGCCTACGTCCGTCTCGTCGGCATGAAGCTGTTCAGCGACCGCGCCGTCGACTACTTCCGCTCCGCCGGGCCCGACGACCGCCGTTACCTCCTCTTCAACCCGATGACGAAGATGAAGGTCACCACGGAGGGCGAGAAGGTCATCGACCTGATGTGGGACGTCATCGCCGCCAAGGGCTTCGAGAAGGACAACTACTTCGCCCAGGCCGCGATCGAGATCCGGGGACTGCCCAAGCTGGAGGGCACGGTCCACGTCAACCTCGCGCTGATCCTCAAGTTCATGCGCAACCACCTGCTGGACCCGGCCGAGTACGCGCCCGTGCCCACCCGGCTCGACGCGGCCGACGACGCGTTCCTCTTCCGGCAGGGACCGGCCCGCGGCCTGGGCTCCGTACGCTTCCACGACTGGCGCACCGCCTACGACGCGTACGCCCCGGTGGCGAACGTGGCCCGCTTCCGGGAGCAGGCGGACGCCTTGTGCGAGTTCGTCACGACGGCCGCCCCCGGTGAGGAGCAGAGCCGTGACCTCGACCTCCTCCTCGCCGTCGGCCAGCTGTTCGCGCTGGTCGTGCACGGCCAGCTGATCCTGGAGCAGGCGCGCCTGACCGGGCTCGACGAGGACGTCCTCGACGAGCTGTTCGCCGTCCTCGTACGCGACTTCTCCGCGCACGCCGTCGAACTGCACGGCAAGGACTCCGCCACCGAGGAGCAGCAGCGCTGGGCACTGGGCGCGGTGCGGCGCCCGGTCGTCGACGAGGCCCGCTCCGCGCGTGTGTGGGAGACCGTCGAGTCGCTGGCGGGCGCGTACGAGATGGCGCCGTAGCGGGAGCCGGGCCGCGCCCGTGCCTCAGGCGCGGGCGCAGTCCGGGCAGTGGCCCCGGTACGTCATCTCGACCGCGGAGACGGTGAAGCCGAACCTCTCCGAGTCCGGCAGGGCGCTCAGCGGATCGCCGGAGGGGTGGACGTCCCGGATCGCGCCGCAGTCCGAGCAGACCAAGTGCTGGTGGGGGCGGTGGGCGTTGGGGTCGTAGCGCTTGGCGCGGCCGTCCGTGGCCACCTCCAGGACCTCGCCGAGCGAGACCAGTTCACCGAGGGTGTTGTAGACCGTGGCGCGCGAGATCTCCGGCAGCCGGTCGGTGGCGCGCGCGAGCACCTCGTCCGCGGTGAGGTGGACGTGGTCGCCGTTGAGCACCTCGGCGACCACCCGGCGCTGAGCGGTCAGCCGCCAGCCGCGCCCGCGCAGCCGTTCCAGCAGGTCACTCATTGCCACCAGCCTTCGTGTGCGTCGTCCGACAACTGACTTCTCATGGGCTTGTCCGCCGTATTGACTTGGACTTGGTCCATCGTAGGATCGGCTCCGGCCGTAGCCAAGGGACAGGGCAACAGCAGGGAAAAGTACGTGACTTCAGGAGACGGGTCCGTTCGCCGCGGAGCCGGGTACCCGGTCACGGGCGATCCATGCGGCGCGCGCACCGCCCCGTTTTTGGTGACGTCCGCAGCTCCCGAGCAGTGTGATCCGCCCCGTCCGGAGGGATTCGCATGACCGAGAACCATGACGCGATCGTCACCGACCCGAAGCCGGAGGAGGTGACCGGCTGCCCCGTCGCGCACCACCGCGCCCCGCACCCCACCCAGGGCGGCGGAAACCGCCAGTGGTGGCCGGAGCGGCTCAACCTGAAGATCCTCGCCAAGAACCCCGCCGTGGCCAACCCGCTCGGTGCGGACTTCGACTACGCCGAGGCGTTCGCGTCCCTGGACCTGCCGGCCGTCAAGCGGGACATCGCGGAGGTCCTCACGACCTCGCAGGAGTGGTGGCCCGCCGACTTCGGCCACTACGGCCCGTTCATGATCCGCATGGCCTGGCACAGCGCGGGCACCTACCGCATCAGCGACGGACGCGGTGGCGCGGGCGCCGGTCAGCAGCGCTTCGCGCCCCTCAACAGCTGGCCGGACAACGCGAGCCTCGACAAGGCCCGCCGCCTGCTGTGGCCGGTCAAGAAGAAGTACGGCCAGAGCATCTCGTGGGCCGACCTCATGATCCTCACCGGCAACGTCGCCCTGGAGTCCATGGGCTTCAAGACCTTCGGCTTCGCCGGTGGCCGCGCGGACGTCTGGGAGCCCGACGAGGACGTCTACTGGGGCCCCGAGACCACCTGGCTCGGCGACGAGCGCTACACCGGCGACCGCGAGCTGGAGAACCCCCTCGGCGCCGTCCAGATGGGCCTCATCTACGTCAACCCCGAGGGCCCCAACGGCAACCCGGACCCGCTCGCCGCGGCCCGCGACATCCGCGAGACGTTCCGCCGCATGGCGATGAACGACGAGGAGACCGTCGCCCTGATCGCGGGCGGCCACACCTTCGGCAAGACCCACGGCGCGGGGCCCGCCGACAACGTGGGGCCCGACCCCGAGGCCGCCCCGATGGAGCAGCAGGGCCTGGGCTGGCGGAACACGTACGGCACCGGCAAGGGCGCCGACACGATCACCAGCGGCCTTGAGGGCATCTGGACGAACACCCCGACCACCTGGGACAACAGCTTCTTCGAGATCCTCTTCGGCTACGAGTGGGAGCTGTTCAAGAGCCCGGCGGGCGCGCACCAGTGGCGGCCGAAGGACGGCGCCGGTGCCGGGACCGTCCCCGACGCACACGACGGGTCGAGGACCCATGCCCCGACCATGCTCACCACGGACCTCTCGCTGCGGTTCGACCCGGCCTACGAGCAGATCTCGCGCCGCTTCCTGGCCGACCCGGACGCGTTCGCGGACGCCTTCGCCCGCGCCTGGTTCAAGCTGACCCACCGCGACATGGGCCCGGTCGCCCGCTATCTCGGCCCGGAGGTCCCGCAGGAGACGCTGGTGTGGCAGGACCCGCTGCCCGCGCGCGACCACGAGCTGGTCGACGCGGCGGACGTCGCCGCCCTCAAGGCGCAGATCCTCGCCTCAGACCTGTCGGTGTCCCAGCTGGTGTCGACCGCGTGGGCGGCGGCCTCGTCCTTCCGGGGCAGCGACAAGCGGGGCGGCGCCAACGGCGCCCGTATCCGCCTGGAGCCGCAGAGCGGCTGGGAGGTCAACCAGCCCGACCAGCTGGCGACCGTGCTGCGCACCCTGGAGGGCGTCAAGGAGTCCTTCGACGCCGCGCAGAGCGCCGCGCCGAGCGGTGGCAAGCGGATCTCGCTCGCCGACCTGATCGTGCTCGCCGGAGCCGCCGGGGTCGAGCAGGCCGCCAAGGACGCGGGCTTCGACATCGAGGTGCCGTTCACGCCGGGGCGTGTGGACGCCACGCAGGAGCAGACGGACGTGGAGTCGTTCGCCGCGCTCGAACCGACGGCCGACGGCTTCCGCAACTACCTCGGCAAGGGCAACCGCCTCCCCGCCGAGTACCTGCTGCTCGACAAGGCGAACCTGCTGACCCTGAGCGCCCCCGAGCTCACGGTCCTCGTCGGCGGCCTGCGTGTCCTCGGCGCGAACCACCAGGGGTCGCGGCACGGCGTGTTCACGGCCACGCCCGGGACGCTGACGAACGACTTCTTCGTCAACCTCCTGGACCTCGGTACGGAGTGGAAGTCGACGTCCGAGGCGCAGGACATGTTCGAGGGCCGCGATGTCGCCACGGGCGACGTGAAGTGGACCGGCACCCGCGCCGACCTCGTCTTCGGCTCGAACTCCGAGCTGCGGGCGGTCGCGGAGGTGTACGCGAGCGACGACGCGCGGGAGAAGTTCGTCAAGGACTTCGTCGCGGCCTGGGACAAGGTCATGAACCTCGACCGGTTCGACCTGGTCTGACCGTCCCGGCCGGCCCGTGAGGGCCGGCCGGGCCGTCGCGGGACTCATAAGGCGGCCTTATGGGGTCATAAACCTGACCCGGCTACATACTTAGGCTTGCCTTAGCTTAGGCTTCCCCGGTGAGTACCCCATCACCGCTCGAAGGGAACCTGAACATGCCTCGCCCTCTGCGGGTAGCCATTGTCGGAGCCGGTCCGGCCGGGATCTACGCTGCCGACGCGCTGCTGAAGTCCGCGGTGGCCGTCGAACCCGGTGTGTCGATCGACCTCTTCGAGCGGATGCCGGCCCCCTTCGGCCTGATCCGTTACGGCGTCGCCCCCGACCACCCGCGGATCAAGGGCATCATCACGGCCCTGCACCAGGTGCTCGACAAGCCCCAGATCCGCCTCTTCGGCAACGTCGACTACCCGCGCGACATCAGCCTGGACGACCTGCGAACCTTCTACGACGCGGTGATCTTCTCCACCGGGGCGACCGCCGACCGGGCCCTGGACATACCCGGCATCGACCTCGACGGCTCCTACGGCGCCGCCGACTTCGTCTCCTGGTACGACGGCCACCCCGACGTGCCGCGGACCTGGCCGCTGGAGGCGGAGAAGGTCGCCGTACTCGGCGTCGGCAACGTCGCCCTCGACGTGGCCCGCGTCCTCGCCAAGACCGCCGACGAGCTGCTGCCCACCGAGATCCCGGCGAACGTGTACGAGGGCCTCAAGGCCAACAGGGCCAAGGAGATCCACGTCTTCGGCCGCCGCGGCCCCGCCCAGGCGAAGTTCAGCCCCATGGAGCTGCGGGAGCTGGACCACTCCCCGAACATCGAGGTCATCGTCGACCCCGAGGACATCGACTACGACGACGGGTCGATCGCCACGCGGCGCGGCAACAAGCAGGCCGACATGGTCGCCAAGACCCTGGAGAACTGGGCCATCCGCGACGTCGGCGACCGCCCGCACAAGCTGTTCCTGCACTTCTTCGAGTCGCCCGTCGAGATCCTCGGCGAGGACGGCAAGGTCGTCGGCCTGCGCACCGAGCGCACCGCCCTCGACGGCACCGGCAACGTCAAGGGCACCGGCGAGTTCAAGGACTGGGACCTCGGCGCTGTCTACCGCGCCGTGGGCTACCTCTCCGACGAACTGCCCAAGCTGCCCTGGGACGTAGCCTCGGGCACGGTCCCCGACCAGGCGGGCCGGGTCATCCAGGAGACCGGCGAGCACCTGGCGTCGACGTACGTCACCGGATGGATCCGGCGCGGCCCCGTGGGCCTCATCGGCCACACCAAGGGCGACGCCAACGAGACCGTCGCGAGCCTCCTGGACGACCGCGAGAACGGCCGCCTGCTCACCCCCGAGACGCCCGCCCCGGAAGCCGTGGACGCCTTCCTCGAGGAGCGCGACGTCCGCTTCACCACGTGGGACGGCTGGTACCGCCTCGACGCCGCGGAGAAGGCGCTGGGCGAGCCCCAGGGCCGCGAGCGCGTGAAGATCGTCGAGCGCGAGGACATGCTGGACGCGAGCGGCGCCTGACCCGGCCGGCCGCGGGTCGTCAGCCGAGGTGACGCGTGTCGCCGAGGCTGACGACCTGCCGGTTGTGGAAGAAGTCGTCCTCGCGCAGCACGGTGATGCTGCCGCTGGGCGCCAGGAAACTGACCGAGCCCACCGTCTCGTACGGCATCCCGATCCAGGCCGCCACGACGAACGTCAGCGCGAAGCCGTGCGTGACGACGATCCGGTGCGCGCACGGGCGGCGCAGCAGCCCGTCCATGACGTCGTAGACGCGCCGCGCGCACTCGCCCCTGGTCTCTGCACCCGCCACGCCCTCGTGGTGCCCCATCCGGTCACCGGCCGCCGGCGGCGGGACGAACCGCCGGTCCAGCCACTCCTGTGGGCGCCCCTCCGCCTCTCCGTAGGACTTCTCGCGCAGCCCGCGCTCCAGGACCACCGGCACACCGAAGAGCCAGGCCGCGGCCTGTGCCGTCTGCCGGGCGCGGCGCAGGTCCGAGGAGACCACCTCCACCTCCGCGCCCTCGGGGATCCGCTCCCGCAGAGCCCCGGCGATCGAGGCCGCCGCGCTCAGCCCGGCCGCCGTGAGGGCCGAGTCGTGCCAGCCGCCCACCACCCGCTCGACATGGTGGGTCGCCTCCGGATGGGCGATGACGTACAAGCTGCGCATCGGTTCCTGCCTTCCCTGTAGACGTCCACTCTGCGTCAGGCGCGTGCCACGCATGGCTGATTCCCACTGCGCGGCGGCCGGTCGAGGCCGAGCGGACGTACCATGACCAGTCGACCGGGGTGGCCGTGGTGAGGGGCGGGGGAGCGGGGAGCGGGGGCGGTGCGGGGCAAGGACCCATGGAGACGGGCGTGGACACGGACATGCACTTCCGCTTGCTGGGCCCGGTCGAGGCATGGCGCGAGGGCCGCCGCCTGGCCCTGGGCGGCCCCAAGCCCCGGGCGCTGCTCGCGGCGCTGCTCCTGGAACCCGGCCGCGTGGTCTCCGCCGACGCCCTGATCGACGCGATCTGGGGCGACAAACCGCCCGACACCGCACGGTCCCTCATCCAGTCGTACGTGTCGGCGCTGCGCCGCGCGCTGTCCCCCGGCGTCATCGAGACACAGCCGCCCGGCTACCTGATCCACGCGGACGCCGACGTCGTGGACCGTGCCGCGTTCGAGCGGCTCACGGCACAGGGCCGGCAGGCGGCCGCCGCCGGTGACCACGCGAGCGCCGCCCGGCTGCTGAGTGAGGCCCTCGCGCTCTGGCGCGGCCCCGCGCTCGGCGGAATCGGCGAGACCCTGCGCGCCATGGCCGACCAGCTGGAGGAGGCCCGGCAGGCGGCCCTGGAGGAGCGGATCGCCGCGGACCTCGCGCAGGCGGGCCGCGAGACGGAACTGGTCGCCGAACTCACCGCCCTCGTCGCCACCCACCCCACGCGGGAGCGGCTGCGCGGCCAGCTGATGCTCGCCCTGTACCGGCTGGGCCGTCAGGCGGACGCCCTCGCGGTGTACGCCGAAGGCCGCGACGTGCTCGCCGAGGAGCTGGGCATCGACCCGGGGCCGGGACTGAGGGCGATGCACGAGGCGATCCTGCGGGGCGACGACGAACTGCTGCCCGCGGCGCAGCACCCCCCGACCGCCGGTGAGCCCACCCCCGGTGACCACCTCCGCACCCCCGACGCGGGCCCGCTGCCCGCCCCCGCCCTCCTGCCGCCCGCCATCGGCGACTTCACCGGACGCGAGGCACAACTGAGCGAGATCCGGGCCGCGCTGACGGCGACGGAGCCCCGCGACGCCATGCCCGTCGTCGCCGTGACGGGCCCCGGCGGCGTCGGCAAGTCCGTCCTCGGCGTCACCGCCGCGCACCGCGTCGCCGCCGCCTACCCCGACGGGCAGCTCTACGCCGAACTGCGCGGCGCCACCGACCCCGTGGCCCCCGGCGAGGTCCTCGGCCGCCTGCTGCGCGCCTTGGGCGCCGACCCGCCCGAGGGCGACGCCGAGCGCAGGGACCTCTTCCGCAGCATGGTCGCCGGGCGCCGCGTCCTGCTCGTGCTCGACGACGCGGGCAGCGAGTCACAGGTCCGTCCGCTGCTGCCGGGCAGCGCCACCTGCGGTGTGCTGATCACCGCGCGCCCCCGCCTCGCCGCCCTGCCGTGCACGCACCGCACCGACCTCGACGTGCTCGACACGGAGCCCGGCGCCCGCCTGCTCGCCCGGGTCGCCGGTGAGCGGCGTGTGCGCGACGAGCCGGACGCCGTCCGCCGCATCGTCGAGCTGTGCGGCGGCCTCCCGCTGGCCCTGCGCATCGCCGGGGCCCGCCTCGCGACCCGCAGGCACTGGACGGCACGCACGCTCGCCGAACGGCTCGCCGACGAACGCCACCGCCTGGACGAACTCGCCGTCGGCGACCTCGAAGTGCGCGCCGGACTCAGCGTGAGCTACCGGGCCCTGGACACCCCCGCGCGCACCGCGCTGCGCCGCCTCGGCCTGCTCGCCGCGCCCGACGTCGCCTCCTGGGTGGTCGCGGCCCTGCTCGACGTGAGCGAGACCGAGGCCGAACGCGTCGTGGAGCAGCTGATCGACGCCCAGCTGCTGCACTGCACCGTCGTCGACCGCGCCGGACAGCCGCGCTACCGACCGCACGACCTCGTGCAGGTGTACGCCGCCGAACGCGCCGAGGCCGAGGACACACCCGCCGAGCGCTCCGCCGCCGTCGGCAGGGCCCTCGGCGCCGGTCTCTGGCTCACCGGCCGCGTCGCGTCCGCCACGCCGTCCGGCGCCGTCGAACTGCACCGCGGGTTCCTGGACTCGGGCGGCCCGGCCAGCGCCGCATCCGACGCCATGCGCCGGCTCGTCAGGCCCGTCGGGCCCGAGGCCACCCGGCGGGCGCTCGCCGACCCCTCCGCCTGGTTCGAGGCCGAGGCCGACGCGTTCGCCGCCGCCGTCGAGCGGGCCGCCGCCTACGACCTGCACGGCCTGGCCTGCGAGGCCGCCGCCGCCCCGTGCTCGTCCGCGCACGCCGTCGGCAATCGCCTCCAGGCCTGGTGGCGCCGCCATGACGCCGCCCTGGCCGCCGCCCGGCGCGCCGAGGACCGCTCCGGCGAGGCCCTGCTGCTCATCGGCCTGGGCCAGCTCCGGTACGAGCAGGACCGGTTCGACGAGTCGCAGGCGTACTTCCGTCAGGCTGCCGGGCTCTGCGCCGAGCTCGGCGACGCGCGCGGCCGGGCCGCCGCCCTCGCCGGACTCGGCAGCGCCCTGCGCGAAGCGGGCCGGCTGCGGGCCGCGCTGGACGTCCTCACCCGGGCGGTCGAAGGCTTCCGCGGGCTCCACGACGACCCGGGACTCGGCCTCTCCTGCCGCTTCGCGGGCACCGTCCACCTCGAACTCGGCGAGCTCCAGAAGGCGTTCGACCTCCTCGACGAATCCCTGCGGGCCTACCGCAGGCTCGGCAGCCGCCGCGGCGAAGCGCTCACGGTGCGCTCGCTGAGCCTCGTACACCGCGCGCTCGGGGCGTACGAGAAGGCGGAGGAGCTCGCGGACCACGCGGTGGATCTGCTGCGGCTCATCGGCGACCCGCTCATGTCGGCGTACGCCGTGCAGGCCCGCGCCAAGTGCCGCTTCCGCCTGGGCCGTTGCGCGGAGGCGGCGGCCGACCTGCGGGACGTCCTCGCCACCTGCCGCTCCCACCACGACCGCTTCGGCGAGGCCCTCGCCCTGCGCACCATCGGCGAGTGCGAACTCGCCGCGGGCCGCCCCGAGACCGCCGAGAAGCACCTGACCGAGGCGGCCGCCCTGTGGGCCGCCCTGGATCTGCCGCTGCCCCGCGCCCGCACCCTGCGCGACCTCGCGGCGGCGCGAGAGGCCGCGGGCGACCGGGAACAGGCACAGGCCCTGCGCGCCGAGGCCCGGGAGGTCTTCACCGCGTATGAGGCACGGGAGCGGGACGAACCGGGCGGCTGACTCCCGCCGCCGGAGCTCTTGCCGTGGTTTTGCAGAGAACTTGCAGCGGCCCGCGCCATGCTCTACCTGTCGGCGGCACCAAGGGGCCGACAGCAACGGGGGACCAACGGGGGAAGGCCACTGTTGCCTCGCACGGCCCATACGACCGCGACAGTCGGCCGTGTGGGCCGTCGCCGCGTGGTTCCGCGGGGAGCCGCCGCGAGATGGAGCCACTGCCACAAGGGGGAGTCCGGGGGCGGGTGGGAGCCCGCCCCCGGGGCTGTGCCCGTCACTTCCGCCACGAAGGGGCCGAGCGTGCCGCCGATCATCCTCATGAGCGATCCCCGGATCGTCGACATCCCGGTCCACGAATGCGGCGAGGCCCTGGTGGACCTGCGCCACCTCCCCTTCATCGACGTCGACGACCGGCTCGCCGACCCCGCGGGGGCCTACGCCCAACTGCGCGAGGGCGTCGCCTGGCGCCTGGCGCGCGCCGCCCGGCTGCTGCCCGAGGGGCTGCGGCTGCTCGTCACCGAGGGCTACCGCCCGCTCGACCTCCAGATCAAGTACTTCGAGGAGTACGCCGCCGAACTCCGACGCGCGCACCCCGAGTGGACGGCCGACCACCTCCACCGGCAGACGAGCCGGTCGCTGTCGCCGCCCGAGGTGGGCCCGCACGTCGCGGGCGCCGCCGTCGACGTCACGCTGTGCACCACGGCCGGGGCGGAACTCGACCTCGGCACACCGGTGAACGCCAGCCCCGAGGAGAGCGACGGCGCCTGCTACACCGAAACCGACCGCATCTCCGCCGAGGCCCGCCGCAACCGCCGCACGCTGAGCGCGGCCCTGACCACGGCGGGCCTGGTCAACTACCCCACCGAGTGGTGGCACTGGTCCTACGGCGACCGCTACTGGGCCCACCAGACCAGCACGCCCACCGCCCGCTACGGCCCGGCGGCCTTTTGTCCGCCCGACGGCGGCCGGGGCGTGTCGCCGGCCTAGGCGGAGGCCAGGGGCACATCGAGACGCGCGCGGCGGTGGCTGAACGTGGCGATGGAGTGCGGGCCGTGGTAGCTGCCCATGCCGCTCTCGCCGACACCGCCGAACGGCAGCTCCGGCACGCGCAGGTGGGCCATCGGCAGCCCGAAGCCGAGCCCGCCGGACGAGGTCTCCGCGGCGAGGCGCCGCCGGGTGGTCTCGTTCTCCGTGAAGCCGTACAGGGCCAGCGGCTTGTCGCGGTCATTGATGAAGGCGATGGCCTCGTCCAGGTCCGCCACCTCGACGATGGGCAGGACAGGTCCGAAGATCTCCTCCCGCATGACGGGGTCGTCCCCCGTCACCCCGGTCAGGACCGTCGGCGCGATGTACACGTCGTCGCGGTCCGTGTGGCCGCCGAACGCCACCGTCCCCGAGTCGAGCAGCGCCGCGACGCGGTCGAAGTGCCGCTGGTTCACCATGCGGCCGTAGCCCTCACCGGCCTGCGGGTCCGCGCCGAACATGCTTTCCACGGCCTCGGCGAGGGCGGCCGCGAGGGCGCGGGCGGTGGCCGGGTCGGTCAGGACGTAGTCCGGCGCGACGCAGGTCTGCCCCGCGTTGCGGAACTTGGCGTCCGCCAGGCGCCTGGCGACCGTGGCGACGTCGGCGTCCCGGTCGACGAACACCGGTGACTTGCCGCCCAGTTCGAGCGTGACGGGAGTCAGGTGCTCGGCGGCGGCGCGCATCACGATGCGGCCGACCGTGCCGTTGCCGGTGTAGAAGATGTGGTCGAAGCGCTGCGCGAGCAGCTCCGTGGTCTCCGGGACGGCGCCCTCGACGACGGCGACCGCCTCGGGGTCCAGGTACCGCGGCACGAGGCGGGCCATCAGCGCGGAGGTCGCCGGGGCGAGCTCGCTCGGCTTGAGGACGACGGTGTTGCCCGCGGCGAGCGCCCCCGCCACGGGGACCATCGAGAGCTGGACCGGGTAGTTCCAGGGCGCGATGACCAGGACGGTGCCCAGCGGCTCGTACTGCGTACCGGCCGTCGACCCTTCCGGCAGCCCGGCGAGGGCCGCCCGGTCGAGGGGCGTCGGGGCGAGCCACCGCTCCAGATGCGCCAGCGTGTGGTCGATCTCGTGTACGGGGAGGTCGACCTCGGCGGCGTACGCCTCGGGGCGCGGCTTGCGCAGGTCGCCGTGGAGCGCGTCGGCTATGGCCTCGCGGTTCTCGGTGAACAGCGCGCGCAGCCGGGTCAGCTGCTCCACACGCCAGGCCAGCGGCCGGGTGCGGCCGGTGGCGAAGGTGGCGCGCAGCCGGGCCACGAGGGCCGGGGTGCCTTCGGTGCCTGTGGTGTTCTCGGCGTTCTCGGCGCTCTTGGGGTTCTCGGTGTTGTCGGTGGGGGTGGCGCTGGTCATCAGGAGGTTCCTCGGGGGTCGCTGGGAGTGGGGGGAGTGGCGCTGGGAGTGGGGGGAGTGCCGGGGGCGCCGAGCAGGCCGGTCGCGAGCGCGGCGGTCGCCGGGGCCAGCAGGTCCCGGGCGCCGGGCATCGACTCCAGGCCGACGACCATCGCCACGCAGATGTCGGCGGCCTCGCGCGGCTCGACGCCCTCGGCCGTGCCCGCCTCGGTGAACAGCGCGGCCAGCAGATCACGCAGGCCGGAGGCGAACGTCGTGCAGATCTCGCCGAACAGCCGGGCCTTGCCGTCGAGCAGCTCCGTGGCGTGCGGGGAGTCGCCGGCCAGCTGGAGCACCAGGTCGAGCTTGGCGGCCAGCACGCCGTGCAGCCGCTCACCGTACGGGGCGTCGGAGGTCGCCGCCGCCCGCGCCCGCGCGAGCGCTTCCTCGTGGAGGCGTCCGGCGAGGCGGCGGAAGGCGTCGTCCTTGTTGCGCACGTACTGGTAGACCGCTGACCGGGACACGCCCATGGCGGAGGCGATGTCGTCCATCGTGGTGCGCCGCGCGCCGTACCGGGTCAGGCAGGCGTAGGCGGCGTCGAGGACCTCGTCGAGCCGGTCGGCGCCCATGGCTCAGGCCAGCTTCTTCAGCAGCTCGGCGGCGAGCGGGGCGGACGAGGCGGGGTTCTGGCCCGTGACGAGGTTGCGGTCGACGACCACCTTCGGGGCCCAGGGCTCGCCCTCCTGGAAGTCGACGCCCGCCTCGACGAGGCGGTCCTGGAGCAGCCACTTGGCCCGCTCGGCGAGGCCCGCCTGGGTCTCCTCGGCGTTGGTGAAGCCGGTCAGGCGGTAGCCGGCGAAGACGTTCGAACCGTCGGCCTTCGTGGCGGCGAGCAGGGCGGCCGGGGCGTGGCAGACGACGCCCAGCGGCTTGCCCGACTCCAGGGCGCCGGTCAGGAGCCTGCCGGAGTCGGCGTTGACGGCGAGGTCCTCCATGGGGCCGTGGCCGCCGGGGTAGAAGACGGCGGCGTACTCGTCGAGGTCCACTTCCTCCAGCTTGACGGGGCCCTGGAGCTCGGTGAAGGCGGCGAGCGCGGCGGCGACCTTGTCGGCGCCTTCCTGGCCGCCGTTGGCCTCGGGGGCGAGGGAGCCGCGGTCGACGGTGGGGACCACGCCGCCCGGGGTGGCGACGACGACCTCGTGGCCGGCGGCCTTGAAGGCCTCGTACGGGGCCACGGCCTCCTCCGCCCAGAAGCCGGTCGGGTGGAGACTGCCGTCGGCCAGCGTCCAGTGATCGGCGCCGGTGACAACGAAAAGGATCTTCGACATGGTGGTCTCACTCCGAGAGTCCGAGAGTTCGGGGGCCGAAACTCTGACGTTCTGTGCTCAGATCGTCAGTGCGACGACACCTCGACGGTAGACCCATCGGACATAACTATCCAATGCGGAAATCAATGAGAGGTATCGGAAAACCGATGGAGGGCCACGGAATACGACGGTCCGAGCCGCCGGCCACCTTGGTCGTCGGCGTTCAGCGGCACCTGCTCGCCATGGAGGCCGCCCACGGGGCGCGGGCCGTGGTGCCCGCTCTGCGCGAGGCCGTCCGGCGCGTGCCCGAGCTGCGGATGGAGCCCGCGCGTCTGCGGGGCCGGGACCGGGAGCTCCTCGCGGCCCTGGCCGAGTTGTGCGAGGTCATCGGCTGGCTGCTCTTCGACGCCGGTCTGCACGGCCCCGCCCGCCGCGCGAACGCCCGCGCGCTGGCCCTCGCCGACCTCGGCGGCGACCGCTGGACGGGGCGCCTCGTGCTCCTGAACCACAGCATGCTCCAGGCCCACACCGGCCGCCCCCGCGCCGCCCTGGAGACCGCTGCGCGCGTATGGGGGGAGCGCCCCCTCCCGCCGAGGATCGACGCCCTCGTCCATGTCCGGCAGGCCCACGCCACGGCCCTGCTCGGCGGCCACGGCGAGGCCGCCGAGCTCATCGGCCGGGCCCGGAACCGCTTCCTGGACGGCGTCTCGCGCCACGACCCGCCCTGGGCGTGGTGGCTCGACGGCACCGAACTGCTCGGCCACGAGGGCTGGGTCCTGGCCCGGCTGCGCCGCTGGAACCGGGCGATCCCGCTGCTGCGCGCCGCCGCCACGGCCCCCGGCGGACCCGCCTACCGGGACCTGTTCGGCGCGGAGCTCTTCTCGGCGCTCGCGGGAGCCGGGGCCTGGCGCGAGGCCGAAGAGCTCGTGGTGGATCTCGCCGGCCGGGCCGCTCACGCCGGGTCGGCCCGTACGGTCGAGTCGCTCACCGCCACCGCGCGCCGCCTGCGCGGGCAGGCCTCGGCCCCGGCCTCGCTGCGTGACGGGGCGGCGCACCTCCTGGAGGTGCTCAGCGTCCCGGAGCGCCGGCCCGCAGCCCGTCCATGACGAGGTCCATGAGGCGCCCCGCCCGCGTCTGCCAGTCGCCGTGCGGATCGATCTGCCAGAGCCCGGCGATGGCGAGCAGGAAGTCGTCGGGGGTCACTCCCGGACGGATGGTGCCCGCTTCCTCGTTGGCCTTCAGGAGGCATGCCACGGCCGCGGTCAGCGGCCCGTGCCCCACCCCGGACAGGCTGCCGAGCGCGCTGGTCGCCCGGCGTATGGCGTCGGCCAGTCCTGCCTTGGCCATGGCGTACCGGACGAGGCGGTCCATCCACTCCCGCAGCGCCTGGTCGGGGGCGCGGGTGCAGATCAACTGGCAGGCTGCGTCGCACACTTGCTGCACTTCGTAGCGGTAGACCTCGAGGACGAGCGCCTCGCGGTTGGGGAAGTTGCGGTAGAACGTCCCCTGGCCCACGCCCGCCTTCTTCGCGATCGCGCTCAACGGCGTGTCACTCGCCCGCGTCAGTTCCAAAAGGGCGACTTCCAGAATGCGTTCGCGGTTGCGCTGCGCGTCCGAGCGCATGGGCGCGTCCTTGTGGTGTCCCACTCGCTCTCCTTCCGCGCCTCGCGGCCGTTCCGGCCTTGCTAAGCGGACAGGTGTCCACTAAGTTCGACGACTGATGGGCAACTGGACAACTGTCCATTTAGGGCAACCATAGCGCCAGAACCGGCCGTTGGGGACCGCCCCCGCCCAGAGTCATCTCTCTCCTTCTCCAGTGCAGCGCCACCGTCCCCCCGAACCTCACGCCGGGACCGCCTCGTTCGAGCGATTCGCGAAAGAAGGCTGCTCATGGCTCCATCGACGACCAGTGCCCTCACCCTCCACGTCAACGGCGAGAAGCGCACACTGTCCGTCGACCACCGCACCACCCTGCTCGACGCGCTGCGCGAGCGGCTCGACCTCACCGGCACCAAGAAGGGCTGCGACCAGGGCCAGTGCGGCGCCTGCACGGTGCTGATCGACGGCCGCCGCGCCGTCTCCTGCCTCCAGCTCGCGGTCGCCGCCGAGGGGCGCGAGATCACCACCATCGAAGGCGTCGCCGACGGCGACCGGCTCCACCCCGTCCAGCAGGCCTTCCTCGACCTCGACGGTTTCCAGTGCGGTTACTGCACCCCCGGCCAGATCTGTTCGGCCCTCGCCGTGATCGAGGAGCACGCGGCGGGCTGGCCGAGCGCCGCCACCGACGACGTGCGGCCCGAAGCGGGCGTGCCCGAACTCACCGCGGAGGAGATCCGTGAGCGGATGAGCGGCAACCTCTGCCGCTGCGGTGCCTACGTGTCGATCGTGCGGGCCGTCGCCAAGGCCGCCCGCGCCGAGGAGGAAGCGGTATGAGGGACTTCGCGTACCAGCGCGCCCACGACGTGTCCGCGGCGGTCGCCCTGCTCGGCGCCGACCCCGAGGCCCGCTATCTGGGCGGCGGCACCAACCTCGTCGACCTGATGAAGACCGGCGTCGAGCGGCCCGCGCGCCTGGTCGACGTACGCGAACTGCCCCTGGACGGCATCGAGTCCACCGACGACGGCGGCCTGCGCGTCGGGGCCACCGTCACCAACAGCGACCTCGCCGCCCACCCCGAGGTGCGCCGCCGCTACCCCGCGCTGGCGCAGGCAGTCCTCGCGGGCGCCTCCGGCCAGCTGCGCAACATGGCGACCGTCGGCGGCAACCTCCTCCAGCGCACCCGCTGCGCCTACTTCACCGACCTGAGCAAGCCGTGCAACAAACGCACGCCGGGCGCCGGCTGCTCGGCCGTCGAGGGAGAGCACCACAACCACGCGATCCTCGGCGCCACCGAGCACTGCGTGGCCACCCACCCCTCCGACATGGCAGTGCCGCTCGCCGCCTTCGACGCCGTCGTCACGTACGAAACGGCCCACGGCACGGGACAGCTGCCGCTCGCGGAGTTCTACCTCCCGGTGGGGGACACCCCGCACCTGGAGACCGCGCTGCCGGCCGGTGCGCTGATCACCGGCGTCCTCCTGCCGCCCGCCCCGGCCGCCGCCCGCTCCCGCTACCGCAAGGTGCGCGAGCGCGCCTCCTACGCCTTCGCCGTCGGTTCCCTCGCCGCCGCGCTCGACGTCCGCGACGGGGTCGTGCGGGAGGCGCGCCTGGCTTTCGGGGCGGTCGCGTCCCGGCCGTGGCGCGCGCGGGAGGCCGAGCGGCTCCTGACCGGGGGCCCGGCGGACGCCGAGGCGTTCGCCGCCGCCGCGGACGCCGAACTGGCCGCCGCGCGGCCGCTGCCCCACAACGCGTACAAGGTGACGCTGACGCGCAACCTCGTCGTGGCCCTGCTGACCGAACTCACCGAGGAGGCCACCCGATGACCACGACGACCGGACCCACCGCGGTGACGGGCTCCGTCGGCACCCCGCACACCCGCGTCGAGGGCGTCCACAAGGTCACCGGCGCGGCCCGCTACGCCGGTGAGATCCCCTTCGCCGACCTCGCCCACGGCTGGCTCGTGCTGTCCACGATCGCCCGCGGCCGGGTCCGCTCCGTCGACGCCGGGCCCGTCCTCGCGATGCCCGGCGTCCTGGCCGTCCTGCACCACGGCAACGCGCCGCGCGTCGACACGGAGTACCAGGGCAGGCTGGGCCGCCCGGACCCGATCATCGGGGTCTTCCAGCACGACCGGGTGCCCTTCGCGGGCTGGCCCGTGGCGCTCGTCGTCGCCGAGACGTCCGAACAGGCCCGGGAGGCCGCCGAGGTCCTCGTCGTCCACTACGACCAGGAACCGCACGACATAGAGTTCACCGCCGGACGCCCCGGCACGTACACGCCGGACACCGACGGCATGCTGGTCGAGAAGGGCGACCTGGAGGCCGAACTGGCCGCCTCCGCCCACGTCGTGGACGCCGAGTACAGCACGCCGGAGGAGCACCAGAGCCCGATGGAGCCGCACGCGGCCACCGCGCGCTGGGCGGGCGGCCGGCTCGACATCGTCGACTCCAACCAGGGCAGCGCCTGGATCGCCGACGAACTGACGAAGGTGTTCTCCCTCGACCCGGGCTCGGTACGGGTGCGCTCCGAACACGTCGGCGGCGCCTTCGGCTCCAAGGGCCTGCGGGTCCACCAGGTCTGCGCCGCGATGGCGGCGGCCGTCCTCGACCGCCCCGTCCGCGTCGTGCTGACGCGCCGCCAGATGTTCTCCCTCGTCGGCTACCGCAGCCCCACCGCGCAGCGCGTGCGGCTCGGCGCGGAGCCCGACGGACGGCTGCGCGCCCTCGACCACCAGGGCCACAGCCTGACCTCGACCGTCCATGAGTTCGTCGAGCCAAGCGCCAGTTTCGGACGTCCGATGTACGCCGCCGACGCGCACCGCAGCGTCAACCGCGTCGTACGCCTGGACGTGCCGACGCCGACCTGGATGCGTGCGCCCGGCGAGGCGCCCGGATCGTTCGCGCTGGAGTCCGCGCTCGACGAACTCGCCGAGAAGTGCGGCATGGACCCCATCGCGCTGCGGGCCCGCAACGAACCGGCGGTTGGTCCCGTCTCCGGACTGCCGTTCAGCAGCCGCAACCTCACGGCCTGCTTCGACGAGGGCGCCCGCAGGTTCGGCTGGGCCGGCCGCGACCCACGCCCCCGCACGCGCCGCGAAGGCCGCTGGCTGATCGGCACCGGCACGGCCGCCGCCACCTTCCCGGTCCTCGTCGCCCCGGCCACGGCGGCGGTCACGGCACAGGCCGACGGCACGTTCGCCGTGCGCATCACCGCGGCGGACATCGGCACCGGCGCGCGGACCGCGCTCACCCTGATCGCCGCCGACGCCCTTGAGGTGGCGCCCGAGCACGTCAAGGTCCACATCGCCGACAGCGACTTCGGCCCCGCCATGATCGCGGGCGGCTCCATGGGCACCCGTTCCTGGGGATGGGCGGTCACGGTCGCGGCGCGCGAACTGCGCGAGAAGCTCCTCTCGGGCGGCGACATCCCGGCGGAGGGGATCACCGCGCGCTCCGACACCAGCGCCCTCCTCGGCACTCTCTCGCAGAAGGAACGCCACTCCTACGGCGCGCAGTTCGCCGAGGTCGCCGTGGACGTGGCCACCGGTGAGGTGCGGGTCCGGCGCATGCTCGGCATCTTCGCCGCCGGCCGGATCGTCAACCCGCTGACCGCCCGCAGCCAGCTGGTCGGCGCCATGACCTGGGGCCTGTCCATGGCGCTGCACGAGGGGGCGGTCAGGGACCGGGCATCGGGCGCCCCCGTCGGCCCCGACCTCGCCGGTTACCACGTCGCCGCGCACGCCGACGTGCCGCGCATCGAGGCGGACTGGGTCGACGACCCCGACCCCGAGGACCCCGTGGGGATCAAGGGCATCGGCGAGATCGGCATCGTCGGCGCGGCCGCGGCGATCGCCAACGCGGTCTGGCACGCGACCGGCGTCCGCCACCGGAACCTGCCCATCCGCCCCGACCGCGTGATCGAGGACGGCCGGACCGGGGCAGCCGTGCCGGAGGCGGGCGGCAGCGGTGCTTAACATCGCCGCCGAGCTGTACCAATGGGTGCGGGAAGGCCGGGACTTCGCGGTCGCCACCGTCGTCGACGTCGGCGGCAGCGCACCGCGCGGTCCCGGCGCCGCCCTCGCCGTCGACCGTGAGGGCACGGCCATCGGCTCGGTCTCCGGCGGCTGCGTGGAGGGCGCGGTGTACGACCTGTGCGTCCAGGCCCTCCAGGACGGCACGGTCACCGTCGAACGGTTCGACCACAGCGACGAGGACGCCTTCGCGGTCGGCCTCACCTGCGGCGGCGTCATCGAGGTGCTCGTGACCCCGGTCGCCGCGGACGCGCCGCACAGGGCGGTGCTCGCCGCCGCCCTCGGGGCCGCCGCCCGCGGTGAGCCGGCCGCCCTGGCCCGCGTCACCCGGGGCCCCGCCGACCTCCTCGGCAAGGCGCTGGTGGTCCGCCCCGACGGGACACACGAGGGCAGCGTCGGCGGCCACCCGGAGCTGGACCGCACGGCGGCGGGGGAGTCCCGCGCCCTGCTGGCGGCCGGCCGCACCGGGGAGTTCGTCGTCCCGGAGAGCGGCTCGCGCTGCGGGAGCGCCCTGACCTTCCTGGATGAGTCGAGCGTGCCGCCGCCCCGCATGATCGTGTTCGGGGCCGTCGACTTCGCGGCGGCCCTGGTCCGCGCCGGGAAGTTCCTCGGCTACCACGTCACGCTCTGCGACGCCCGCCCCGTCTTCGCGACGCCCGTCCGCTTCCCCGAGGCGGACGACATCGTGGTCGAGTGGCCGCACCGCTAGCTGGAGCGGACCCGGACCGACGAGCGCACGGTGCTGTGCGTGCTCACCCACGACGCCAAATTCGACGTGCCGCTCCTCGCGGCGGCGCTGCGGCTGCCCGTCGCGTTCGTCGGCGCGATGGGGTCGCGCCGCACCCACGAGGACCGTGACCGCAGGCTCCGCGACATCGGCGTCAGCGAGGAGGAACGGGCGCGGCTGCGCTCACCGATCGGCCTGGACCTCGGCGCCCGCACGCCCGAGGAGACCGCCCTGTCCATCGCGGCGGAGATCGTCGCGACCCGACAGGGCGGCTCGGGCCTGCCGCTCACCGGTTCACGGACGCCGATCCACCACGAGGCGCCCGTGAGACGCCGTCAGCGGGTCGTCAGTTCGTAGAACCCCCTGCCGAACGTGGCCGCCAGCAGGCGGTGGTGCCCGGCGTCGTACTCGATGTCGTCCACGGGGACCGCGGGCATGCCCCGGCCGAGGCGCGTCCACGCGGGTCCGCCGGAGCGGGAGGTGAAGACGCCCTGGTCGGTGCCGATGTGCAGCCGCCCGCCGTGCCCGAGGACGAGGTCGTTGACGGGCGCGTCGGGGAGGTTCCCCGACAGGTTCCGCCAGCTCCTTCCGCCGTTCGAACTGCCGTAGACATGCGCCTTGTCGGAGCCGGAGCGGTAGGCGGAGTGAGTGGTGTACACGCGCTCGGGGTCGCGCGGGTCGACCACCACGCGCGTCACCCAGGCGCGGCCCTCGGCCAGCTTCGTCCAGTGCGCGCCCAGGTCCCTGGTGACCCAGACCCGGCCGTCGTCGGTGCCCGCGTAGAGCGTGCGGCCGTCGCCCGCGGGCGCGATGGAGGTGATCGTGCCGTAGTTGGCGTGGAGCGGGTCGGGGCCCGGACCGCCGGACAGGTCGGGGCTGATGGGCCGCCAGGTCACGCCGCCGTCCGTGGAGCGGTTGACGACTTCGGAGCCGTAGTAGAGGACGCTCGGGTCCTTCGGGTCGAAGACCACGGGAGTGAACCAGTTGCGGCGCTTGAACGTCGTCCTGTCCGCGAAATAGGTGAGAGTGTCGCCGCCGTCCGTGGAGCGGAAGCAGTTGCCGTACTGGTAGCAGGCGAAGACATTGTGCACGTCCGTGGGGTTGATGAGGTTCTCCTCGCCGTCGCCGCCGAGGTATTCGTTGAAGCGGGGCCCGCCCCAGGAGCGCAGCGAGCCGTTGTCCTGGGCGCCGCCCGAGACACGGCCGGTGTCCTGCGGGGTGAGGGCCGCGCTGTAGAGCTGGGTGTACGGCTCGTGGCGGGCCTTGGTCCAGCCGCCGTCGCCGTTGGCGTCGGAGCGGTAGACACCGCCGTCGTTGCCGAGATAGACGCGGCCCGGCCTGCGCGGGTCCCACACCATCGCGTGCTGGTCGACGTGGATGCTCGTGTCGTCGGCGCTCCAGGTGGCGCCGCCGTCCTTCGTGGTCATCAGCGGAACGCCCGCCACATGCGCGTGGTCGGCGTCCTCGGGGTCGGTCCACACCTTGCCGAACCACCAGCCGAACGACGACTGCGAGTCGGTCAGCCGCTGGTCGGCCGGGGTGCGCCGCCAGTGGTCGCCGCCGTCGGTGGAGGCGTAGAAGCCCTCGAAGGAGCCGCCGGTCCTGCTGACGATCGCGTACGCCTTCTCACCCGCGACCGCGAGGCCGATCCGCCCCACGTCCGGCCCCTGTCCGGGCAGTCCGCCGCCGAGCCGCCGCCAGCTCCTCCCGTCGTCGTCGCTGCGGAAGACCCCGGAGCCCACGCCGCCGTAGGTGCGCAGCTCCGGTGTGCGGCGGTGGTCCCACAGCACGGCGTAGAGCCGCTTGCCCCGGACGAGGATCTCGGTGGCGCCGGTGAACTCGTTGGCACCGGACAGGATCCTGCGCCAGGTCTTCCCGCCGTTCTCCGAGCGGTAGACGCCGCGGTCACCGCCGCCGTTGTAGAGCGACCCGGCAGCGGCCACGTAGATGCGGCGCGGGTTCCGGGGGTCCACCGTGATCGCGCTGATGGCCCCCGAGTCCCGCAGCCCGATCCGCCGCCAGGTCCTGCCGCCGTCCGTGCTGCGGTAGAGGCCCGTTCCCTCGTACGTGATGCTGCCGCCGCCCGGGTTGGGTTCCCCGGTGCCCGCGTACAGGGCGCCGTCCGGCCCGGTGGCGACCGCGCCCATGGCCTGTGTCCAGCCGTCGGGCCAGGCGGGCTCGAAGGTCTCGCCCGCGTCCGTGCTGCGCCAGATCCCGCCGCTGGCCGCGGCGGCGTACAGGGTGTCGGCCCGCTTCGGGTCCAGGGCGAGCGACACGATCCGGCCGCCGATGTTGGTGGGGCCGATCGCCTTCCATCGCCCGCCCGTAGTGGGCAGTTCACGTGCCTGGGCGGCGGCGTTCTCGTGGGCGTGCCGGGGGATCGGTTCGCCCGGCACGGTCTTCTGGAGGTAGCGGTACTCGGCCGGTGCGGCGGGGCCGCGGACGGGGCGGTACACGTCACCCGGCCCCGGCGGCGCGGCGCCGGCCGGTGCGGTCGCCAGGAGGACGGCGCCCACGAGCGGGGCGAGGACCAGATGAAGCAGGCGTCTGCGCATGGGCACCCTCTTCTTCGTCATGGCCAGAACAAGCCGTGCCGACGTTACGAGAGGGGAGGGGGGAACAGAAGAGCGGAACTTGGCCGTTGTGGCGGTCCTTGCGGCCGACGGACACGGACGCGTCAACTTGACGCACCGCGACGGCAGTTATCCGCCGGTCCTACTCCGTTTCCTCGCTCCGGCATGCGCGATGGTCAAGTTGCCGGTAAGCGCAAGCGAGTTCATCCTGGAAGTGAGTTCGAAACCGCCGACCTGTCATGGCGCTGGTGGTAGCGGTCGGCGCAGATGCGCCCGAGGACGCACTCGCCGACATCCTTTGTCGCAGAGCCCGTTGGGCTCGTCATGGAAGGCACGTCATGGCGTTCGTCAATGTGGGCCACTACTGGCTGGCCAACGGTGCCAGTACGTGGGTCTCCATCAAATTCGGCACGGTGGGCACGGACCGCAAGGCCCAATGGATCATGGCCGACCCCCTGCCGTTCGACACCTTTCCGACCCCCTCCGGAATCATGCAGTTCGAAGTGAACAGATTCCAGAGGCGCCACGAATACCGCAACGGTGGCTCGGAGTACACGTATTTCTGCCTGGTGCAGAACACACCGTCTCCTGGCTGGCTCGGAGGCTGGTTCAGCCTCTCGGGCGGAGGGAATGTATAGCCATGGCCACAAGGAACCTGCTCGTCATCAAGGACGCGCGCGGCGAGGTCATCGCCGCACAAGTCGAGGGCCGTCGCGACGACGAGGTCGTGAGTTACATCCTCCCCGCGGAACCGGACCACACCCTGTACCGGGTCTCCAACGTCCCCGCGGGAATCTTCGACCGTGTCCATCCGGCCGAGTTCCAGGGCATGATCACCGAGCATGTCAATTCCGACGCCGCGGAGGTCGAGGCGATCACCGCTGAGGATCTCCGCGCGTACTACTCGGGTCTGTGACCGGCCCCCGCCCCCACCCCGGACACGCCCCGCCCCTGGTTTCACCAGGGGCGGGGCGGAGAGCCGCCCGCCCTCAGGACTTCGGCAGTTCGCGAGGCTCCAGCGGCTTGGTCGCGGGGCCCTGGAGGACCTCGCCGTCGGTGCCGAAGCGGGAGCCGTGGCAGGGGCACTCCCACGTGGTCTCCGCCTCGTTGAACGCCACCAGGCAGCCCATGTGGGTGCAGCGGGCGGAGACGGCGTGGAGCCCGCCGTCCTCGTCGCGGTGCACCGCGCAGCGGCGCCCCTCGACCCGGACCACGGCGCCCGAGCCCGCGGGGATCTCGTCCACCGAGTCGACGTGACTGCGCAGCCGGTCGCCGACGAAGTGCTTGGCCACCTCGGCCTGCTGGCTCAGCAGCGAGGGGACCTCCCGGACGGTGGTCAGCAGCCGCCGCGGGTCGTACAGGTCGGCCCACGGGGACTTCTCGCCCTGGATCAGCCGGGCGAGCAGGGCGCCGGCCATGACGCCGCCGCTCATGCCCCAGCCGCCGAACCCCGTCGCGACATACGTGTGACGGGCGCCGGGGTGGAAGGGCCCCACCATCGGGACGCCGTCGGTCACGGAGTTGTCCTGGGCCGCCCAGCGGTAAGCCGTCTCCCCGACGTCGAAGCGCTCCCGCATCCACGCGTCGAGCGCCCGGAACCCGGCGGCGGCATCCCCCGTGCCCGGCGTGAAGCCCTCGCCCGTCACGATCAGCAGCCGCCCGCCGTCGTCGCCGTACGGCGCGGTGCGCACCGAACGCTTGCCCTCGTCCTGAGTGATGTACATGCCGCCGGGGTCCTGCCCGGGGGCCAGCGGCGCGGCGACGACGAGCTCGCGCTGGGCCGACAGCCGGGCGAAGAGCAGGGCGCGGTCGAAGACGGGATAGTGCGTGGCGACGACGACGGCCTTCGCGGTCACCGTGTGCCCGGACTCGGCGGTCACCCGGCACGGCGAGCCTTCACGCAGGCCGGTCACCCGGGTCCGCTCGTGGATGACACCGCCCTGCGCGAGCAGGTCGGCGGCGAGCGCGAGGAGATAGGCGCGCGGATGGAACGTCGCCTGGTCCTCCACGCGCACCGCGCCGGCCACGTCGAAGGGCAGACCGGTGACCTCGGTGTACTCGGCGGACAGGCCCGCGGCACGGGCCGCCGCGGCCTCGTCCCGGAGCTTGTCGGTGTCCTCGGGGCGGACGGTGTAGGTGTAGGCGGGCGCGCGCTCCAACTGGCAGTCGATGCCGACCTCCGCGCAGACGGCCGCGACGTGCTCCACCGCCTCCTGCTGCGAACGGGCGTACAGATGGGCGGCCTCCGCCCCGCGCGTGCTGCGCAGCCGCTCGTACACGAGGGTGTGCAGGGAGGACAGCTTGGCGGTGGTGTAGCCGGTCACCCCGGCGGCGATGCGGTCGGCTTCGAGGACCGCAACCGTGCGCCCGGTGCGGGCCACCTCCCAGGCCGTGCTGAGCCCGGCGATGCCGCCGCCCACCACGGCCACGTCGACCTCGATGTCCTCGGCCAGCGGCGGGTACGACGTCGGTCCGGTGCTGTCCATCCAGTAGGACTCCGGTCGGCCCGGCAGCGGTCCGGTACGAGGCGTGACAGCCATGGTGGCTCCCTGTTCGCATGCTCGGCATTCGTTGATCGTGCGGGTTCCCCCGCACCGCCGGGTCAATCCGGCGGGGCGGGGTCCGTGGATCTTGCCCATAGGCTACGCAAAAGGCACATAACGCGCCTGTGGGGCGGGCGGTCCCGTCAGAGCCAGTCCCGTGGCACCGTCTCGTTCCACGTACGGGAGAAGACGCGGCGTTCCCCCTCGTAGCCGTCGAGCGCCGCCTCGACGAGGAAGTCGTCCCCGTCACACCGCAGCACCGTGCGGGTGCGCACGCTCACGTCCCAGTCCTCCCGCGCGAACCGCATGGTCCAGGCCGATTCACCCGTCACCGACGTGAAGTCCTCGCCCGTGGAGGTGTACCGCTCGAAGGCGCGGCAGCCGACGTCGAGCCCGATGTCCTCGTACCGCACGGTCCCGCGGTCCTTGACGATCTCCAGCGCGGAGTTGTAGCCGATCAGGTCCCGCCGGACCTCCCAGCGCTGGTCCGGCTGCGTCAGCCGGGTGGTGGCCAGGGGCTCGGTGCCCTCGGGCTCGCCGAAGGGGCGCAGCGGCGCGTTGTCCGGCTCGGAGACCGGCCGCACCGGCAGCCGCAGCGCGCTGGTGCCCTCGTACACGCTGAGCAGGACGGGCCTCGGCGGCGGCCAGGCGAGCGGCCAGTACGACGTCGACAGCGAGAGCCGGATGCGGTGGCCGGGCGGGAAGCACTGGGCCACGCCGTTGAGCTGGAGCGTCGCGCGGTAGCGGCGGCCCGGCTCCAGGGGTTCGGGCTCGCCCGTGCCGTCCCTGCGGGTCAGGTTGAGCACGCCGTACGTCACCCGGGTGGCCCGGCCGTCGGGGGCCACGTCGGAGATCCGGGCGGCGACCGTGGCCACCGGCTCGCTGACCGACAGGTCCAGGTCGACGCAGGGCGAGCCGAGGATCTCGACCGGCTCGGTGAGCTGCGGCGAGTCGAAGACCAGCGAACCGCCGTCCTCCTCGCGCTGGTCGTAGGGCAGGTCGGGCGGGGCGTTGTAGGAGGCCCACTTGCCCGCGAACTGGCCGACCGACAGCGGGGACTGCACGGTCATGGCCTCACCGGATCCGTCCTTGCGCACGCCGTCCTCGGACCCGTCCCAGACGACGCGGTGACGCGTCAGCGGACGGGTGACTTCCTCGATGTGCGGCGAGGGCCAGTGCGGCTCGCCGACCCAGCGGCCCGGCCGCTCCTCGTACGCCGTCGAGGGCGGCACGCTGTCCTGCATCCAGGCCCGCAGCATCGGGCCCTCCATGACGCCGTTGTCCTCACCCTTGAGCCAGTGGTCCCACCAGCGCACCACCTCCTGGAGGTAGCCGATGGCCGGGCCCGGCTCGCCCAGGTGCGGATACTTGTGCGACCAGGGGCCGATCAGCCCCTTGCGCGGCACGTCCAGGTTGCCGAGCAGCCGCGTCACGGCGTTGGAGTAGCCGTCCGCCCAGCCGCTGGAGGCGAGGACGGGGCAGCGTACGTCCTGGTAGTTCTCACAGACCGAGGCGTGCTTCCAGTAGTCGTCGCGGCGCTGGTGGCGCAGCCACTCCACGACCCAGGGGCGCGCGTTCTCCAGGCGCTCGTGCCACATCTCGCGCCAGCGGTCGCCGACCACCGCCGGGTCGGGGGGACAGGTGGCGTACGCGAACATCGTCCCCGCCTCGGCGAGGTTGTCCGACAGCATCGCGCCACCCATGTAGTGCATGTCGTCGGCGTACCGGTCGTCGGTGAACGACGAGATGACGATCGCCTTCAGGCTCGGCGGCTGTCGCGCGGCGACCTGGAGCGCGGCGAACGCCCCCCAGGAGATGCCCATCATGCCGGTGGAGCCGTCGCACCAGGGCTGTTCGGCCAGCCAGGCGAGCACCTCCTCGGCGTCGGTCTGCTCCAGCTCCAGGTACTCGTCCCGCAGGACGCCCTCGGACTCGCCCGTGCCGCGCACGTCCACGCGGACGCACGCGTAGCCGTGGCCGGCCATGTAGGGGTGGTGGATCGAGTCGCGCACGGAACTCAGATCGCGCTTGCGGTACGGGATGTACTCCAGGACGGCCGGTACCGGCGCGTCGTCCGAGGACGCGGGGCGCCAGACGCGCGCCGACAGCCGGACGCCGTCGGACATCGGGATGAGGACGTGTTCTTCCTCTTTGGTCGCGTACGGGAGATTGCCCACGTAACGCATGGGGCCGTGCCATCCTCTCGGTTGCTTCCTCCGCCGGGCAGGCGGGGCCAGGGGGTGTCGGGTGCCGTCAGTCGTTGGTGACGTCGCGGCCGCCGGGCTCCGTCTCGTCGAAGGTCAGGCCGAGCGCGGCCACGCAGCGGTCGTACTTGCGCCGCACGTCCTCCTCGTCGTCACCACCGATGGCGAAGTGGGCCAGCTCGTAGCTGTAGCTGTCCTGGTGACCGGCGTCGGACAGCCGCTGGCCCTCCTCGACCAGCACCTCGATCCGGACGTCGCCGATCTCGCGCTCGATGCGGTCGAGCTCCTCGCGCGTCGGCACGTCGTGCACCACGCCGTCGGCGAACCACCGGTAGTACCACTTGGCGGCCGTCGCGCAGGGCCCCTCGCGGTGGGGGAGCTTCGGGTCCTCGCCGAAGGCGAGGCTGACCATGCAGTGGTGGTTCGGGACGCCGTCGACGTACTCGAAGAGCTCCGCGTGCGCCTGCGAGTGCCGGGGGTTGATCTCCAGCAGGTTCAGCTCGTCCGTACCGGGGTCGTAGAAGTACTCGATGCTGAAGGTCGCGTCATCCATGCCGATCTGCCGCATGACCCGCTCCGACACGTCGTGCAGGCGCCGCACCACCGGCTCCGGCAGCGTCGAGGGGTACTGATGGCGCAGGAAGCACGAGGAGTCCGGGTAATTGATGGAGTCCAGGACTCCGTAGACGGTGACCTCGCCCCGGTGGACGTAGCCCTCGACGGCGACCTGGATGCCGGAGAGCGCCTCCTCGGCGAGACAGACCTGCGCGCCGATGCCCGCCATCTCCTCGGGCAGCTCGATCTGCTCCAGGATGTGCTCGAAGGGCCGGCCGACCATGCCGATCCCCTCCTTGATCCTGGCGACGGCCGCGTCGAACTCCTCCTCGTTCTTCACGCTGTACGCCAGCTTGGAGGAGTACGAGAGGGCGGGCTTGAGCCACATCGGGAAGCGCACGCCCTCCGGCGGCTTCGGCGTGCTCGCCTCCAGGTCGACCCGGCCGAAGCGCGGATGCTCCTTGATCACCTTCTGCTGTTCCAGACGGCTCCAGTACTTGTGCTCGCACTTGACGACCGACTCCAGGCCGGTGCTGCGGGTGCCGTACCGGTTGCCCAGCATCGCCACCATCGTGCTGACCGGGAAGTCCCAGTAGCCGACGATCGCGTCGATGCTGCCGTCGAACGCGTCAAGTATCTTCTGCGCCTTCTCCATCAGCTCCGGTACGGAGACCTCGCCGCCCTGCAGCTCCTCGATCGAGAGCAGCGGGTGGAACCGGCAGTCCTCCGCGTGCGGGACGGCGTGCAGAGTGGGCAGGTTGGCCTCGTCCAGACCGATCACGAACACGTTCTTCTGGCGTACAGCCACGTTTGCTCCTTCTGCTGGGGTCGAAGCGGCTGTGTACCCGCAGGCCAGAGGTGCACACGTCGGCCATCATGGGCAGGAGGACCCCGATCGCGAGGAGAGCCCCGATCGCGGGAAGGACCCCGACCGTGAGGAGGACCATGGCCGACCGCCGCCGCGACCCGTCCGTCGTCCGGGCGCTGCTCGACACCCAGGGCCGCACCTACGCCGAGGACGCCGGCATCCGGCTGCGGGACACGCCGCAGCCGCTGTACCAGCTCCTCGTCCTGTCCGTCCTGCTGAGCGCCCGCATCCGCAGCACCGTGGCGGTGGCGTCGGCCAGGGAGCTGTTCGACGCCGGGATGCGCGACGCGCGGCGCATGGCCGACGCGTCGTGGCAGGCCCGCGTCGACGCGCTGGGCCGGGGCGGCTACCGGCGCTACGACGAGCGGACCTCCACCCAGCTCGGGGAGGGCGCCGAGCTGGTCCTGCGGGACTGGGGAGGCGACCTGCGCCGCCTGCGGGACGTGGCGGGCGACGACGACCGGGAACTGAGCAGGCAGCTCCAGAAGGTGCCCGGCCTCGGGCCCATGGGCGCCGACATCTTCCTGCGCGAGGTGCAGCGGGTATGGCCGGGCGTGGCACCGCGCCTCGGCGACAAGGCCTTGCAGGGCGCGCGACGACTCGGCCTGCCCGACGACCCGGACGAACTGGTCCGCCTCGCGGGGGACGGCGACCCGGCGTCCCTGGCGGCGGCGCTCGTCCGCGCGGCTCTGGACAAGAGCGTCGTCGAGCAGCTGGTGGGGGAGGAAGGGGACTCGTCGTGACCGGGCGGCCTGGCCGGCCTCCGGCGGCCTGGGCGGCGGCCTGGGCCGCCCAAACGGCTCAGGTTTCGACGGGCGTCAGGACGAAGAGCGGGATCTCGCGGGTCGTCTTCTTCTGGTACTCGCCGTAGTCCGGCCACACCGCGACCGCCCGCTCCCACCAGACCTGCCGCTCCTCACCGGTGGCGATCCGCGCGCGGTAGTCCTTCCTCACCGGACCGTCCTGCAACTCCACCAGCGGGTGCGCCACGAGGTTGTGGTACCAGGACGGGTTCGCCGGGTCGCCTCCCTTGGAGGCCACCACCGCGTACTCCCCGTCGTGCTCCACGCGCATCAGGGGGTTCTTGCGCAGCTTTCCGCTCTTGGCGCCGAGCGACGTCAGGACGATGACGGGCTTGCCCTTCATCGTCGTGCCCTCGGTGCCGCCGGAGCGCTCGTACAGCTCGGCCTGCTTGCTCGCCCAGTCCCACGTACCCGGCTCGTACTCTCCAGTCAGAGGCATGCCGTGCCCAACTACGCGCGTGCGCCGTCTATTCCCCGCCCGGGCCGGGTCGGTCCGGCCCACCTGCCGTCCGTCCACCCGGCATGCGCTAGAAAGGCATCAACCGTTAAAAAGGCATCAACGATGTGTCAGGGCGACAGGGGCGGACATGGCGGAACCGGACATACCGGAGGAGTGTCTCGACGGCTATGCCCACCTTCTCGCCGCCGCCTCCGCGACGGGGCGGCGGCTGACCCGCGAGGAGCTGGACTCGCGGCGCGCGCTGGGGGAGCGGGCGGCCGAGGCGGGATACGGCCTGCGGGCCCTGGTCGGCGCGCACCTCGCGGCCACCCGTGCGCACTGGCCCGCCTCGCGGACGGTCTCCGCCGACAGTGTGCTGGCCGCCGCGGAGCAGGCCGTGGACGCCTTCGCCGAGGGGTACGAACGCGCCCAGCGCCTCGCCGTCCGCCAAGAGGAGGCGGCCCGGCGGGAGTTCATCGACGACCTGCTCTACGGCCGCAGCGACCTGGGCCTCCTCGCCGAACGCGCGGAACGCTTCGGGCTGCGCCTGTCCTACGAGCACGCGGTCGCCGTCGCCGAGGGCCCGAGCGGCTACGAGGAAGGGCACGCCGTGCCCCGCGAGGTCGAGCGCGCCCTGATCGGCCGGTTCGGTGGCCGCAGCATCCTGCTGACCACCAAGGACGGCCGCCTGGTGTGCGTCGCCCCCGGCGACCAGGACGAGGTGCTGACGTTCTTCGCCAAGCAGGCGTACGCCGCCACCGACGGCGGACGCGTCGCCATCGGCCGCCCGCAGCCCGGCCCCGGCGGCGTCGTCCAGTCATACGAGGAAGCGCTGAACGCCCTGGACCTCGCCGCGCGCCTGGAGATCGACGAGCCCGTGCTGCGCGCCGCCGACCTGCTCGTCTACCCCGTCCTGACCCGCGACCGGCAGGCCATGGCCGATCTGGTGGTGAACACGCTCGGCCCGCTGCGCCAGGCCCGTGGCGGCGCGCAGCCGCTCATCGACACGCTCGCCGCCTACTTCGACTCGGGCTGCGTCGCGGCGGAGGCGGCCCGCCGGCTGGCGCTGAGCGTGCGCGCCCTGACCTACCGCCTGGAACGCATCCACCGGCTCACGGGCGCCAACCCCTCCGACCCCGTGCACCGCTACACGCTCCAGACCGCGGTGATCGGCGCGCGCCTGCTCGACTGGCCCGCGAAGCCGTTCTGAAGCGGGGCGGCGCGGGAGACCGGGGCGGCGCGGGGGCCCGCGCCTAGCCGAGCCGCGGGATCTCGATGGCCGGGCAGCGGTCCATGACCATGTCCAGGCCCGCCGCGCGCGTGCGGTCGTACGCCGCCTCGTCGATCACACCGAGCTGGAACCACACCGCGGCGGCACCGGCCGCCACGGCCTCGTCGGCGACCTGGCCCGCCAGCCCGCTGTTGACGAACACGTCGACCACATCGACCTCGAACGGCACGGCGGACAGGGACGGATAGCCCTGCTCGCCGTGGACCGTCTCGGCCTTGGGGTGGATCGGCACGACCCGCTTGCCGAAGCGCTGGAGGACGGCCGCGACACCGTACGCCGCACGGCCGCGGTTGGCGGACAGCCCCACGACGGCCCAGGTGTCGCCCAGCCCCGTCAGGATCTTGCGCACCGTCTCCTGGTCGCCGTACATGACCTGCCTCCTCAAGGGTCGCGGCCGAGTGCCGTCAGGGACTGCGGTCAGACGTTCACGCCGAAGTCCGACGCGATGCCCCGCAGTCCACTGGCATAACCCTGACCCACCGCGCGGAATTTCCACTCCGCGCCATGGCGGTAGAGCTCGCCGAAAACCATGGCGGTCTCCGTCGACGCGTCCTCGGAGAGGTCGTAGCGCGCGATCTCGACGCCGTCGGCCTGGTTCACGACGCGGATGAAGGCGTTGCGGACCTGGCCGAAGCTCTGGCCGCGGTTCTCGGCGTCGTGGATCGACACCGGGAAGACGATCTTCTGGATCGCGGCGGGCACCTGCGCGAGGTTCACCTTCACGGCCTCGTCGTCGCCCTCGCCCTCACCCGTGAGGTTGTCACCGGTGTGCTCGACCGAACCGTCCGGGCTCGTGAGGTTGTTGTAGAAGACGAAGTGCTGGTCGGAGACGACCTTGCCGGAGTCGTCGCACAGCAGCGCGCTGGCGTCCAGGTCGTAGTCCGTGCCCGTGGTGGTGCGCACGTCCCAGCCCAGACCGACCAGCACGGCGGTGAGGCCCGGGGCCTCCTTGCTGAGCGAGACGTTGCCGCCCTTGGCCAGCGAAACTCCCACGATGTCCTCCTGAAGTCCGAGTGCTTCCGCGCGTTTCGCGCGTTCCGCATGGTCTGCGCGTTCTGAGTGTTGCGCGCGTCCTGCGCGTTCCGGTGTCGGTTCCGTAGAATCTACAGGAATGTAGAAGACAGCGGGATGGGGCGGGCCCGTTACGATGTGGCGCTCCCGACCGCCGCGGAGCACCAGGAGGCCGGAGGGAGCAGGGCATGGAGCAGCACGACGACCGCGAGGAGCGCAGGCCGCGGCTGCGCCGCCGCGCGCAGGGCGAGCTGGAGCAGCAGGTGCTCGCCGCGCTGCACGCCGCCCGGGGCCCGGTCAGCGCCGGCTGGGTGCAGGAGCGGATCGGCGGCGACCTCGCGTACACGACCGTGATGACGATCCTGACCCGCCTCCTCGCCAAGGACGTGGTGACCCGGGAGCGCGCCGGCCGGTCGTTCGCGTGGACCCCGGCCTCCGACGAGGCGGGGCTCGCGGCGTTCCGCATGCGCAAGGTGCTCGACGGCGAGAGCGACCGCGAGGCCGTCCTCGCCAGCTTCGTCACGACGCTGACGCCCGACGACGAGCAGCTCCTGCGCGAACTGCTCGGGCGGGCGGGCGCCGAGTCGGACGACTGACGCCCGATGGGAGCTCTTGCCTGATGGGTGTCTTCGTCTTCCTCCCCCTCGTGCTGCCGCTGACCGCCTGGCCCGTCGCCCGCCTCGCCGAGCACCACCTCCACCCGCGCACCGCCACGCGCCTGCTCACCGCCGTCGCGGGCGTGATGGCCGTGTGCAGCACGCTCTGCCTGGCGCTCCTCATGGTCGTCGGCACCGCCCAACTGCCGGGCAATCCCCTGCCGGACGGCTGGTCCGACCCCGAGGTGCGCGCCGCCGTCCCCTACGACGAGATCGCGGGGAAGGCCGCGATCCCCGCGCTGCTCGCCGTGTGCGCCGCGGGGGCGCGCACCTTGTGGCGGCACGCGCGCGTACGCCGCCGGGGGCGCCGGGCGCTCGCGAAGCTGCCCGGCACGTCCGTCGCCGTACTGCGCGACGAGGCGTCGTACGCCTACGCCCTGCCCATCCGGGGCGGCGGCCGGGTCGTCGTCACCACCGCAATGCTGGACCGGCTCACGGCGCCCGAGCGGCGCGCGCTGTTCGCGCACGAGCGGGCCCACCTGGCCGCGCGCCACCACCGGCACCTGCTCGTCACGCAGTTGGCGGCCCGCGCCAACCCCTTCCTGCGGCCGCTGCGCACCTCCGTCGCCTTCACCGCGG
>NZ_JAFEXF010000349.1 GCF_016905445.1 Streptomyces sp. G44 | reverse complement strand
GCGCCGCCACGCGCGCGTGGAGCTGGCGACGGGCCGGGAGCACCGCGCGCTGGACGTGGCGCTCGCGGCCCGCGCGGCGGTCGGCGAGGCGCTGCCGGACCACCCTTCGGTGGCCGTGCTGGTCACCGCCGTGGACTAGCCGGGACGCGACGCGCGGCGCGGGTCAGTCGCCGAGGCCCGCGAGGTCCCGCAGCCGGCGGCCCTGCGCGGCGCGCTCCGCGACACGCTGCTCCTCGTACGAACGGCCCGTGGCGCCCTGGAGCAGCGCCTTGGTCTCGATGACCGCGTCGCGCGGCGCGGAGATCAGCGCGGCGGCCAAGTCCTCGGCGGCGGCGGCGAGTTGGTCGCCGGGCACGACGAGGTTGACGAGGCCCACCCGCTCGGCCTCGTCCGCGTGGACGAAGCGCCCGGTGGCGCAGATCTCCAGCGCGCGGGCATAGCCGACGAGCCCCACCAGCGGGTGCGTGCCGGTGAGGTCGGGGACCAGGCCGAGACTGGTCTCGCGCATGGCGAACTGCACGTCGTCCGCCACGATCCGCAGATCGCAGGCGAGCGCGAGCTGGAAGCCGGCGCCGATGGCGTGGCCCTGGACGGCGGCGATGGACACGATGTCACTGCGCCGCCACCAGGTGAACGCCTCCTGGTACTCGGCGATGGTGGCGTCGAGGACGCCGTCGTCGCCGCGCGCCAAGTCGATGAAGGACGGCTCGCCGTCGAAGCCCTCGGGCGTGAACGCCTGCCGGTCCAGGCCCGCGGAGAAGGACTTGCCCTCACCGCGCAGCACCACGACGCGGACGCTGCCGGGCAGCAGCTGACCCGCCTCGGCCAACGCCCTCCACAGCGCGGGAGATTGGGCGTTCCTTTTGGCCGGGTTGGCCAGCGTCACCGTGGCGACGGCCTCGTCGATGGTGAGGCGTACGCCGTCCTTGTCGAGAACCGGTGCGAGCTCGCTGTCGGACGAAGCCATGGGTGCCTCCGATGGGGTGCGGTCGGTCCGGACGCCCGGGAGCGCCCGTAAGTGACTGCACAGTAACCACCCGGCCGATCACGCGATCGACCGGGTGGCCACCGTCGGACCATGGGTACAGCGGGCCGCGCCTGCCGTCAGCCGGCGGCGGCCTTCTTGCCTCGCGTCGCCCCGCCGCGTCCCCGCAGCGTGACGCCGGACTCACTGAGCATGCGGTGCACGAACCCGTACGAGCGGCCCGTCTCCTCGGCCAACGCCCGGATGCTCGCACCGCCGTCGTACTTCTTCTTCAGGTCTGCCGCGAGCTTGTCGCGCGCGGCGCCGGTCACCCGGCTGCCCTTCTTCAGAGTCTCGGCCACCCGTGCCTCCTCATGGGAAGTGCGCTCTGGACTTCTCATGATCACCCCTCGCGGGCTTCCTGGCCACCCATTCGGCAAGGTCGGTACGACGAGGTTTGCCGCGAGGGAAGGGCCGGCCGCGAACGGAACCCACTGTTCCGCACGTTGGAATCCGTACGGCCGACCGCACCGTGCGACGAATCACCAGGTCAGCGGGGTGCCGGGAAGATGCCCGGCACCATGCCCCGACGGCGGCGAAATCCGTGTATGACACACCTCGGTACGAGGGCGGCTCACACAGATGAGGGATCACCGCTCGGCCGAATGATCCATACGCAGTGGATCAGTGGTTCGATCACGCGAAGTGGACGGCTCAGGCGAGGGCCACGAGGTCCGCGTAGTCCTGGCCCCACAGGTCCTCGACGCCGTCCGGCAGCAGGATGATCCGCTCCGGCTGGAGGGCCTCGACCGCGCCCTCGTCGTGGGTGACGAGGACGACGGCGCCTTTGTAGGTGCGCAGGGCGCCGAGGATCTCCTCGCGGCTGGCCGGGTCGAGGTTGTTGGTGGGCTCGTCGAGCAGCAGGACGTTGGCCGAGGAGACGACGAGGGTCGCGAGCGCGAGCCGGGTCTTCTCGCCGCCGGAGAGCACACCCGCCGGCTTGTCGACGTCGTCCCCGGAGAAGAGGAACGAGCCGAGCGTCTTGCGCACCTCGACGAGGTCGAGGTCGGGGGCGGCCGAGCGCATGTTCTCCAGGACCGTGCGCTCGGGGTCCAGGGTCTCGTGCTCCTGGGCGTAGTACCCGAGCTTGAGGCCGTGGCCCTCGATGACCTGGCCCGTGTCCGGCTTCTCGGCGCCGCCGAGCAGCCGGAGCAGGGTGGTCTTGCCCGCGCCGTTGAGGCCGAGGATGACCACGCGCGAACCCTTGTCGATCGCGAGGTCGACGTCGGTGAAGATCTCCAGCGAGCCGTACGACTTCGACAGGCCCTCGGCCATCAGCGGCGTCTTGCCGCACGGGGAGGGCTCGGGGAAGCGGAGCTTGGCGACCTTGTCGCTCTGGCGCACCTCGTCCAGGCCCGCGAGGAGCTTGTCGGCGCGGCGCGCCATGTTCTGCGCGGCGACGGTCTTGGTGGCCTTCGCGCGCATCTTGTCGGCCTGCGAGTGCAGGGCGGCGGCCTTCTTCTCGGCGTTCTGCCGCTCGCGCTTGCGGCGCTTCTCGTCGGACTCGCGCTGCTGCTGGTAGAGCTTCCAGCCCATGTTGTAGACGTCGATCGCGGAGCGGTTGGCGTCGAGGTAGAAGACCTTGTTGACGACCGTCTCGACGAGGTCGACGTCGTGGGAGATCACGATGAAGCCGCCGCGGTACGTCTTGAGGTAGTCGCGCAGCCAGACGATCGAGTCGGCGTCGAGGTGGTTGGTCGGCTCGTCGAGCAGGAGCGTGTCGGCGTCCGAGAAGAGGATGCGGGCCAGCTCGATACGGCGGCGCTGACCACCGGAGAGCGTGTGCAGGGGCTGGCCGAGCACACGGTCGGGAAGGTTGAGCGCGGCGGCGATGGTGGCGGCCTCGGCCTCGGCGGCGTACCCGCCCTTGGTGAGGAACTCCGTCTCCTGGCGCTCGTACTGCTTCATGGCCTTGTCGCGCGTCGAGCCCTGGCCGTTCGCGATGCGCTGTTCGTTCTCGCGCATCTTGCGGATCAGGGTGTCGAGGCCGCGCGCGGAGAGGATGCGGTCGCGGGCGAGGACGTCGAGATCGCCGGTGCGGGGGTCCTGCGGGAGGTAGCCGACCTCGCCGGAGCGCGTGATCGTGCCGCCGGCGGGGATGCCCTCACCCGCGAGGCACTTGGTCAGGGTGGTCTTGCCCGCGCCGTTGCGGCCGACGAGGCCGATGCGGTCGCCCTTCGCGATGCGGAAGGAGGCGTTCTCGATGAGGATGCGGGCGCCGGCGCGCAGCTCGATGCCGGAAGCGGTGATCACGGGGGTACTCCTGAACAGGGTGGACGGCGAGAGGGACGACTGGTTGCTCGGGGCCGGTGTCTACGCCGTCCAACTGAGAAGAGGAGCTGCCATGGCAGCCAGTCTAACGGGCGAGCGCAACTAGTTTTCCGGGCTCCCGTCGCCCTCGGCCGCTCCCCCGCCACGCTCCAGGTCGCCGTTGCCCAGCGGGGTGCGGCCCGGAACGATTCTGCCGAGGTCGTCCACCGCCACGACCTGCGCGGTCCAGGAAGCGGCGGTGCCCGCGCAGGGCTGGGCGACCAGGAGGGCCCCGCCCCGGTGGAGCGAGCGGGCCGGTGCGAAGGCGCAGCCGCGGCGGGCCGGCAGCACCCAGCGCAGGTCGCCGTCGGCGGTGCGGTAGGCGGCGCTGCGGCGCGGGGTGACGACGGCCAGCATGCGGGCCCCGGGGG
>NZ_JAFEXF010000348.1 GCF_016905445.1 Streptomyces sp. G44 | reverse complement strand
CCTCCGAGGGGCTCGGCGCCCCCGCCAAGGCCGGCATCGCGGCGGGCGTCGTCGTGGCGGCCGGGGTCGCCGCGGCGCTCGCCCTCACCGGTGGTGACGCCAAGCCCAAGGAGGATCCGCCGCCGAAGGCCAAGGGGCCCGCGGTGTCCGAGTCGGTCGTGCCGCAGGAGCCACCGCCGCCGCAGGCGAAGCCGACACCTGAGCCGACACCGCCGCCGCCCGCGCCGAGGCCGACCCCGAAGTCCACACCGCCGCCGACGCCGACGCCAGAGACCCCGCCTCCGCCTCCGCCCGAGGAGAAGCCGAGGCCGAGGCCGACGCCGCCCCCGCCGAAGCCGCGGCCCACCCCGTCCAAGCCGGTGCCGAAGCCGCCGTCCCCGCCCCCGGCGCCCGTGGTCTACCAGTGGAGCGAGCTCCAGTACGGCACCGTGGGCGACGGCACGAAGCCCGAGATGCGGCTCGGCGAGAGCAGCTGGGTGTGGCAGCGCCAGGGCCTGTCGATCGCCGGCAAGCGGTACTCCCACGGCGTGACCGTCCACGGCGAGTCCTCCGTGACGATCGACCTGAACCGCAGCTGCACGGCGTACGAGGCGCTGGTCGGCGTCGACGACATGACGATGGAGCTCGGCAAGGTGCGCTTCTCCGTCCACGCGGACGGGGCTCGGCTGTGGCGCTCGCCGGTGATCAAGGGCGGCGACCCGGCGCTGCCGGTGCGGGTGAACCTCACCGGACGCAAGACCGTCCGCCTGGCCGTCGAACCCCGGACGCCCTTCGCCCCGGCGGCGCTGGCCGACTGGGCCCAGTCGAAGATGCGCTGCGCCTAGCCTCGGGCGGGCCCCGCCTCCCCGGCGGCGTCGGCCAGCTCCGCGGTGATCTCGGCGGCCGTGAGGGAGGCGCCCCTGGCGCACTCTTCCTCGTACCGCCGCTCGCCGAGGGTGGCCGACGCGGTGGCCATGAGGCGCTCCGCGGCGGCCTTCTCGGGCTGGGGGCGCGGATGGCCGCACCGCAGGCGGGCGGCGGCGGCGAGCAGACGGGCGGCGCGTGCGTGGTCACCCGCCTGGCCCGCGAACATGGCACCGGCGTCCACGAGGGTCGCGATGATCATTTCGGAGCAGTGGTCGGCCACGGCCTCGCGCAGCGTCCCGGCCAGTTCGCGCGAACCCTCCCGCGGGCCGGACTCCGCGGCGGTGAGCCGGGCTTCCACCCCGCGCACCACGGCCTTGAACTGCGGTGGCGGCGTGCCCTGCGCCGTGAGGTCGCGGACCTCCGCGAGCAGCCGCCGGGCCCGCGGCAGATCGCCGTCGTCGAACACCATCCGCGCGCGCAGCAGCCGTACGAAGGCGCGTGAGTCCGTCACGCCGTGGCGGTCCGCCTCGGTGCTCGCCTCGTCGAGCATCTTCTCCGCCCTGTCGCGCTCACCTTCGCGGTAGGCGATCTCGGCGAGCCGGACCATGAGGAACGACATCTCCGCGTACGCCCCCACTTCGAAGGCGAGGCGCAACGCTTCCTCGTAGGCGGCGCGGGCCTCGTCGTGGCGGCTGCGGGCCATCGCGGCCTCGCCCACGGCGCTGTTCACCTGCGCGCGCATCCACCGGTCGCCCACCCGGCCGCTCAGGGACCGCAGCTCGGCCAGGTCCTCGTCGACGCCCGAGAGGTTGCCGTTCATGTCGATGGCCATGTGGCCGCGGAACATCAGGATGACGCAGAGCTCCCAGTCCCCTCCGTACCTCCGGCAGTTCTCGACCGCCTCGTCCACGGCGGGGCGGGTGTCGTCGAGCGTGCCGCCGGTGAAGAAGATGGTGAACGGCCAGATCAGCCCCGGGAAGCGGGCGGCGTGCGGGCCCGGCCGGGCGAAGACCGCGCGCACCTGCTCGACGTAGCGGGCATCTGTCCAGTGGTGCTCGGGCCCCGCCGTCCGCGCGTCCGCGGTGCGGGTCTCCGTCACCAGGAAGAGGTGCAGCAGCCGGAGCTTCATCCACGGCCAGTAGAGCGGGTCGTCCTCGTCGGGCAGGGTCAGGGGGCCGGACGAGCCGGAGGCCGGGGCCAGCTCCAGGATGCGGCCCATCCACTCGCAGCCCTCGCGGTGGTAGTTGCGCAGCCACCAGAACCAGCCGCTGTGCAGGGCGAGGGCGACCGCCGACTCCGCGTCCCGGGTCTCGATGGAGTGCTGGAGGGCCGCGCGGATGTTGTCGAGCTCGGTCTCCAGGCGCCTGATCCACGGCAGTTGCTCGGCGGACCGCAGCAGCGGCTCGGCCCGCTCGACCAGCGCCCGGAAGTAGGCGGCGTGGCGTTGCCCGGCGGCCGTGAGCAGGGCGGGGGTCTCGGCGGCGCGCTCGACGGCGTACTCGTGGATGGTCTCCAGGAGGCGGTAGCGCATGCCGCCGTCCTCGGGCGCGGTCTCCGGGACGGCCACGATCAGGGACTTGTCGACCAGGGCGCCGATCAGGTCAGTGGCGGGGCCGGTGCAGACCGCCTCGGCGGCGGGCAGGTCCCAGCTGCCGGCGAAGACGGACACCTCGCGCAGCACGGTCCGCTCGGCCTCCCCGAGCAGCTCCCAGGACCAGTCGACGACGGCGCGCAGGGTCTGCTGGCGGGGCAGGACGGTGCGGGCGCCGCTGGTCAGGAGGCGGAAGCGGTCGTCGAGCCGGTCGGCGATCTGGCGCGGGGTCAGCAACCGCAGGCGGGCGGCGGCCAGTTCGATGGCGAGCGGCAGCCCGTCCAGGCGGCGGCAGATCTCGGCCACCGCCGCGGCGTCCTCGTCCGGCGCGAAGCCGGGCCGCACCGCCGCGGCCCGCTCGGCGAAGAGGCGGTGCGCCGGGTCGGGCGGAAGCGGCTCGACGGGGCGCACGGACTCGCCCGGCACGCCCAGGGGTTCGCGGCTGGTGGCGAGGATGGTGAGACCGGGGCAGTGGGTGAGGAGGGTCTCGGCCAGCCCGGCGGCGGCGTCGATCACATGTTCGCAGTTGTCAAGGATCAGGAGCAGGCTGCGCGAGGCGCAGTACTCGACGAGCAGGGCGACCGGGTCGTCCTGCGGGGCGGTCAGCTCGCTGGTCATCAGCACGGTCTCGCGCAGGTCGAGCGCACTGACGACAGCGCCGGGCACCGCCTCGGGCTGATCGAGCGGGGCGAGCTCGGCCAGCCATGCCTGCGGATGCCCGGCGGCGGCTTCCTCGGCGAGGCGGGTCTTTCCTGAGCCGCCCGGTCCGGTGAGCGTGACCAGGCGGGCCCTGCGCAGATCAGAACGGATGGCGGCGAGCTCGGGTTCCCGCCCGACGAAAGAGGTCAACCGGTTACGGATGTTCCCCTTCCGCTCGGCCTGTTCGCGCTGCCCGGCCTGTCCGGGGTGCACGGGCTGCCTCTGCTGCCCGTGCTGCCCCTGCTGCCCCTGCTGCCCCTGGTGCCCAAGTCGTCCGAGCTCCCCGTGCCGCGGGGGCTGTTCGGGCCGCCCGGACCGCGCAGGATCGGGACGCGCGGCCCGGGGCGGTCGCGCAGCCGCCTCGGCCGGGCCGAGCAACTCCGCGTGCAGCGCCCGCAGTTCCGGACCGGGGTCCGCGCCGAGCCCCTCGGCGAGGGCGTGGCGCGCGTCCTCATAGGCGGCGAGCGCGTCGGCTCCGCGCCCGGCGTCCCGCAGGGCGCGGATCAGCAGCGCGCGCAGCGTCTCGTCGTAGGGCCGGCCGGCGGTCAGCCCCCGCAGTTCCGGTACGACGTCGGCGGCGCCGCCCAGCCGCAGGTCCGCCTCGATCCGCGCGCGCACCGCCTCGGCGCGCTGGGCCTCGGGGCTGTCCCTTATATACATCT
>NZ_JAFEXF010000347.1 GCF_016905445.1 Streptomyces sp. G44 | reverse complement strand
CCGCCACCAGGTCGACGGAGCGTTCCATCAGCACCGCCACCGGCGCCTCCGGCCCCACTCCCAGATCCAGCAGCCGGTGTGCCAGCCGGTTCGCCTGCTCGTCCAGCTCCCGGTACGACAACTCCCGTCCCGCACACCGCACCGCCACCGCGTCCGGGGAGCGCAGCACCTGCGCGGCGAAAGCCGCCTGCACCGAACCACCGGTCAGCGGCCCCGCACCGGGCCGGGCACCGGCCCACTCCTCCAGCAACCGCCCACGCTCTGTCGGCGACAGGAGGTCCGCTTCGCCGATCCGGCGGTCTGGCGCGGCGCTGAGCTGTGCCAGGACCCGTACCAGCTGGGAGACCAGCCGTTCGGCGGTGGTCTTCTCGAAGACGTCGGTGCTGTACTCCAGCATTCCGAGGAGCCCGGCCGGGTCGTTGTCGGCCCCGTGGTGCTCGTTGAGGACGAAGCCGAGGTCGAACTTGGCCGTGCGGGTACTGACGAGTTCCTCGGTCTCCGTCACCACGCCGGGCAGGGAGAGTTCGTGTCCGCCGGCGCTCTGGAGGACCACCATGACCTGGAAGAGCGGATGCCAGGCCGGTGAGCGAGCCGGGTTGACCGCCTCGACCACCCGCTCGAACGGCACGTCCTGATGCATGTAGGCGCTCAGGGCGGTCTTGCGGACCCGTGCCAGAAGATCGCGGAAGGTGGGGTTGCCGGAGGTGTCGGTCCTCAGCACGAGCGTGTTGAGGAACAGGCCGACCAGATCGTCGAGGGCCTCGTCGGTACGGCCCGCGCTGGGCGTGCCGACCGGGATGTCCGATCCCGCGCCCCACCGGCTCAGCAGGGTGGCGACGGCGGCCTGGAGCACCATGAACACCGTGGTGTTGGTGGTCCGGGCCAGGTCGACGACCGCGCGGTGCACCTCGGGGCCGATGCGTACGGGGACCATGTCGCCGCGGTAGCTGGCCACCTGTGGCCGGGGGTGGTCGAAGGGCAGGTCGAGCCGGTCCGGAAGCCCGGCCAACGCGGTCCTCCAGAACGCCAGTTGCTCGTGCACCAGCGCGTCGGGGTCTTCTTCCGCGCCGAGGAGGTCGCGCTGCCACAGCGTGTAGTCCGCGTACTGCGCTGGCAGCGCCGGCCACGCGGGAGCGAGCCCGTCGAGCCGGGCTCGGTAGGCGACTTCCAGGTCGCGTACCAGCGGCCCCACCGAGGCGCCGTCACTGGCGATGTGGTGCATGAGCAGCAGCAGCACTCTTTCCGTCGGACCGACGGTGAACAGCGTCGCCCTGACCGGAGGTTCGGCGGCCAGGTCGAAGACGGACTGCCCGGCCGCGCCCAGCAGAACCGGCAACTCGTCCGCGCCGCAGTCGACACGGTGCAGAGGCAGGGGCAGCTCGACGGCGTCCGTGTCCAGCACCACCTGGACGGGCTGTCCGTCGGTCTCCCGGAAGACGGTGCGCAGGCTCTCGTGCCGCGCCACCACGTCGTTCAGCGCCTGTTCGAGAACCTCCGCGTCCAGTTCCCCGGTGATCCGGAACGCCACCGGGACGTTGTAGGTGGCACTCGCCCCCTCCAGCTCGTTCAGGAACCACAGCCGGTTCTGGGCCGGTGACAGCGGCACCGACGCCGGGCGCTCCCGCGCCGTCAGCGCGGGCCTGGCCGCGCCCGCCTCCGAGATCCGGGCCGACAGGGCGGCGACCGTGGGAGCCTCGAACAGAGTCCGTACCGGCAGCTCGGCGCCCATGACCGACCTGATGCGGCTGATCAGCCGGGTCGCGAGCAAGGAGTGACCGCCCAGCTCGAAGAAGCTGTCGTCGACACCCACCGTCTGCGTGCCCAGCGTCTCCGCGAACAGCCCGCACAGGATCTCCTCCTGGGGGCCGCGCGCGGCACGACCGGCCGCCTCCGCCTCGTACACCGGCTCAGGCAGGGCCCGCCGGTCCAGTTTGCCGTTGGCGGTCAACGGCAGGCGGTCCAGGACCACGAACGCCGACGGCACCATGAACTCCGGCAAGGACGCGCCGACATGCGCGCGCAAGGTGTCCGCGCCGGGCGCACCGCCACCGGACCCGGCCACCACGTAGCCCACCAGGCGCTTGTCGTCCGGCCGGTCCTCCCGCACCACCACCGCCACCTGCGACACCGCCGGATGACGGCCCAGTACGGCCTCGATCTCGCCCAGCTCGATGCGGAAGCCGCGGATCTTCACCTGGTCGTCGACCCGGGCCACGAACTCCAGCTGGCCGTCACGCCACCGCACCAGGTCGCCCGTGCGGTACATGCGGCCGCCGGACGGGCCGAAGGGATCGGCCACGAACCGCTCCGCCGTCAGCCCCGGACGACGCAGGTATCCGCGGGCCAGGCCGCCACCCGCGATGTACAGCTCTCCCGGCACCCCTCGGGGCGTCAGCCGCAGCCGCTCGTCCAGGACATACACCCGGGTGCCCCGCACCGGCGCCCCGATGGGGGTGGGCGCGGCCGGGCCGGTGCCGGACAGCGGCTCACTGGCGGTCGCCGAGATCGTCGACTCGGTGGGCCCGTAGAGGTTCAGCATCCGCCGTCCGGCCGCCCAGCGCGTGGTCAGCGCCGGGGGGCACGCCTCGCCGCCGACGCTCAGCACGCGCAGGTGGGGGAAGCGCCGTGCCGGCAGGGTGGCGAGCACGCTGGGAGGCATGTCGGCACACGAGATCCGGCGCTGCTCCAGATAGTCGCCGAGGGCGTCCCCGACCAGCGGGCCGGGCGCGGGGACGACGAGGGTCGCGCCGAAGCAGAACGCCCGGAGGAAGTCCTCCACCGCCATGTCGAAACTGATCGAGGCCAGCTGGAGGACACGGTCGCCCGGCCGGACCTGGTACTTCTCCGCCAGCGTCGCGGCCAGCGCGCGAATGCCGCGGTGGCTGACGGCAACGCCCTTGGGGGTGCCGGTGGAACCCGACGTGTAGACGGTGTACGCGAGGTGGTCCGGCCGCAGGCGGGTGATCCTCCCGGCGTCCGTGGGGTTCGTGCCGTCGAGGCCGGCCAGGGCCGCCGGGTCGTCGAGGACCAGGACCTCCGGGCCGCCCCGCGGGAGTCGCGCGGCGGCCTCCCGGCTCGTGAGGACGCGGACCGGGGCGGCGTCCCGCAGCATGAAGGCGACGCGCTCCGCCGGATATCCCGGGTCGACGGGGAGGAAGGCGGCACCGGCCTTCAGGACGCCCAGCAGCGCCGCCACCATCTCCACCGACCGCGGCACGGCCAGCGCCACCAGTTGCTCGGGGCCGACGCCCTGCGCGATCAGCCAGTGGGCCACCTGGTTGGCCCGCGCGTTCAGCTCGGCATAGGTGAGGACGACGCCCTCGTGCTCCAGCGCCGGCGCGTCGGGGCGGAGCGCCGCCTGCTCCTGGAACAGGTCGGTGAAGTACCGGTGCTCAGGAGCCGGGTCCCCCGTCCCCTCGGCGAGCAGTTCGCCCCGCTCGGCCGGGGAGAGCAGTTCGGCGGCGTCGATCGGCAGGTCGGGGTGGTCGGCGACGGCCGCGAGCAGCAGCCGGAGGCCCTCGGCGAACCGTGTCGCGGTGGTCGTGCCGGACAGATCGGTGCGGTACTCCAGGAAGCCGTCGAGCCCCGCGGGCGCCCCGGCGTCGTCTCTGACCTCGTAGAAGTTGAACGTGAGATCGAAGCTGGTCACGTCCCTGGTCAGGTCCTCGGTGAGGGCCGAGAGGCCGGGCAGGTCGAACGCGGGGGCCGCGTTGCTGTGCAGCGCCAGCATCACCTGGAAGAGGGGGTGGCGGGCGAGGGAGCGTGGGGGGTTGATGGCTTCGACGAGTCGTTCGAAGGGGATGTCCTGGTGGGAGTAGGCGGCGAGGTCGGTTTCGCGGGTGCGGGCGAGGAGTT
>NZ_JAFEXF010000346.1 GCF_016905445.1 Streptomyces sp. G44 | reverse complement strand
AGCGATCCGCATGCTCCAAACCCACCACCCGCCCAAAACCCCACACCTGCGCCTGCACCACACCCGCCGGCCCATCCACACGCCCCACCGACACCCCACCCCGCGTCACCAACCACAACGGCGCCCCCACCCCCGCATCACCCAACGCCTGCACCACCAACACCACCTCAGCAAACGCGGCATCACCCGACCCCACCGAACACACCACACCCGCGAAAGCCGCCGACCCCGCAGCCTCCAGAGCCACCAACCGCTCCACCAGACCCGCACGGTTCAGATCCGCACCATCACCCAAAGACAAGCGCACCACCTCAGCGCCATGCCCCTCCAGCACACCCGACAGCACATCACCCTCAACACCCGCCGACACCACCAGCCAACGCCCCGAAAGCCCCCGCGTCTCCACCGGCACCGGCTTCCACGACACCGCGTAACGCCACTCATCCACCCGCGACCGCACCACACGCCCACGCCGCCACGACGACAACGCAGGCAACACCGCACCCAGTTCGTCACCTTCGAGGCCGAGTTTCTCGGCCAGCGTCACCGAGTCCTCACGCTCCACCGCCGCCCAGAACTCCGCATCCTCCGGATCGGCCGCAACGTCACCGGTCTCATCCGCGACCTCACCCTTGTCCAGCCAGTAGCGCTCGCCCTGGAAGGCGTAGGTGGGCAGGTCGACGCGGCGACCACCGGTCAGCAGCGGTGACCAGTCGACGGCCAGTCCCCGCACCCACCCCTCGGCCAGCGAGGTGACGAACCGTTCCAGGCCGCCCTCATCCCGCCGCAACGAGCCAAGAACCGCCGCCTCCACACCGGCATCAGCCAGCGTCTGCTCCACGCCGATCGTCAGCACGGGATGCGCCGACGCCTCGATGAAGAACCGGTGGCCCTGCTCGGCCAGCGCCTTGGTCGCCTCTTCGAAGCGGACGGTCTGGCGGAGGTTGGTGTACCAGTACTCGGCGTCCATCACCGTCGTGTCCAGCCAGTCACCGGTCACCGTCGAGAAGAACGGCACCTCCGCCGTACGCGGCTCAAGCCCTGCCAGGACGTCGAGCAGCTCGGCGTGGATGGCTTCCACGTGCGCCGAATGGGAGGCGTAGTCCACCGGGATGCGACGCGCCCGGATCTCCTCCGTTTCACAGGCGGCGAGGAGCGCGTCCAGCTCGGCCACGTCACCGGACACGACCACGCTCGACGGACCGTTGATCGCCGCGACGGACAGACCCTCGGTCAGCCGTGCCCGCACGTCGTCCACCGGGAGTGCCACGGAGACCATGCCGCCCGCACCCGACAGTGCCAGGATCGCCTTCGACCGCAAGGCCACCACACGAGCCGCGTCGCCGAGAGACAGCGCGCCAGCCACGCAAGCCGCCGCGATCTCACCCTGGGAGTGGCCGACGACCGCCGCGGGCTTGACACCGTACGACTGCCACAGCTCGGCCAAGGACACCATCACGGCCCACAACACCGGCTGGACCACGTCCACCCGCTCCAGCGCCTCCGCGTCCTCCAGCACCTCGAACAGCGACCAGTCGGTGTACGACGACAACGCCGCCGCACACTCCCGCATCCGACCCGCGAACACCGGAGACGAATCAATCAACTCCGCAGCCATACCGACCCACTGCGAACCCTGCCCCGGGAACACGAACACGCTCTTGCCCCGCAGGTCCGCGACACCCTGCACCAGTGTGTGGTCGGGGTCTTCGAGACCGGGGCCGAGGACGACGGCGCGGTGTTCCAGGAGCGCGCGGGTCGTGGTCAGCGAGTGGGCCACGTCGAGGCGCGACAGTTCCGGACGTGCCGCGAGGTGGTCGCGGAGCCGTGCGAGCTGAGCGGTGAGCGCGGGAGCCGTACGGGCCGACACCAGCAGGGGCAGGACCGACGGCCGCGGCTCGGCCGACGGGGCCGCCGATGGCTCCGCGGCTTCCGTGGGCGTGGCCAGGTTCTCGGCCCGGGGGGCTTCCTCAAGTACGGTGTGCGCGTTGGTGCCGCTCACGCCGAAGGAAGAGACGGCCGCTCGGCGCGGGCGGCCCGTCTCGGGCCAGGGGCGCGATTCGGCGAGGAGCTCGACCGCTCCCGTACGCCAGGTGACGTGGGGGGTCGGTTCGTCGATGTGGAGGCTCTGCGGCAGGACGCCGTGCCGCATCGCCATGACCATCTTGATGATGCCCGCGACACCGGCGGCGGCCTGTGTGTGCCCGATGTTGGACTTGATGGAGCCCAACCACAACGGGCTGTCCTCGTCGCGGTCCTTGCCATAGGTCGCGAGCAGTGCCTCCGCCTCGATCGGATCGCCGAGCTGGGTTCCCGTACCGTGTGCCTCCACGGCGTCCACCTCGGACGGTTCGACCCGCGCGTTGGCCAGGGCCTCGCGGATGACGCGCTGCTGGGAGGGGCCGTTGGGGGCGGTCAGGCCGTTGGACGCGCCGTCCTGGTTGACTGCGGAACCACGGACGACCGCGAGGACCTCATGGCCGTTGCGGCGGGCGTCGGACAACCGCTCCACCACGAGCAGGCCGACGCCCTCTCCCCACGCGGTGCCGTCCGCCGACGCCGCGAACGCCTTGCAGCGGCCGTCGGCGGCCAGCCCGCGCTGGCGGCTGAACTCCATGAAGGCAGCCGGGCTCGACATCACCGTGACGCCGCCGGCCAGCGCCAGCGTGCACTCGCCGGTGCGCAGTGCCTGGATGGCCAGGTGCAGGGCGACCAGGGAGGACGAGCAGGCCGTGTCAACGGACACCGCCGGGCCCTCCAGGCCGAGGGCGTAGGCGACGCGGCCGGAGACGACACTGGCGGCGTTGCCGATCCCGAGGTAGCCGTCGACGCCGTCGGGGACCGAGGTGAGGCCCGCGGCGTAGTCCTGGCCGTTGGTGCCGGCGAACACGCCGGTACGGGAACCGCGTACGGAGAGCGGGTCGATGCCCGCGTGTTCGAAGGCTTCCCAGGCGGTTTCGAGGAGGAGCCGCTGCTGCGGGTCCATGGCGAGGGCCTCGCGGGGCGAGATGCCGAAGAAGGCGGCGTCGAAGGTGGCCGCGTCACTGACGAAGCCGCCGTCCCGCACATAGGCGGTGCCTGCCGCGTCGGGGTCCGGGTCGTAGAGCCGTTCGAGGTCCCAGCCTCGGTCGGCGGGGAACGGCGACATGGCGTCCGTACCGGACGCGACGAGTCGCCAGAGGTCCTCGGGGGAGCCGACGCCACCAGGGAAACGGCAGCTCATGCCGACGATCGCGATGGGCTCGTCGTCCTGTCGCGCCGCGCCGTCGTGGCGGGCCGTGGCCTCGCCGCTGTCGGCCGCGGCGATGTACTCGGCACGGAGGTACCCAGCGAGGGATTCCGCGGTCGGATAGTCGAAGACGACGGTGGCGGGCAGCTGCCGGCCGAGGGTGGCGCCGAGCTGGTTGCGGAATTCCAGGGCGGTCAGCGAGTCGAAGCCCAGTTCGCGGAAGGCGCGGTCGGGCTCGATGGACGCGGAGTCGGCGTAGCCGAGAACGGCGGCGGCGTGTGTGCACACCAGGTCGACGACGGCCTGTTCCTGGTCCGCCGCGGCGACTCCTTCCAGCCAGCGGGCGAGCGCAGGGGTGTCGTCGGTGGTGGTGGTCTCGCGCAGGCGGCGTACTTCCGGGATGCCGTCGAAGAGGCTGCCACGGGCACCGGACCCGAACCGCTCCCAGTCCACATCCGCCACCACGACGGCCCCGTCACCCCGGCCAACGGCCTCTCGCAGGGCGGCCAGAGCGCGCTCGGGCATCAACGGGGTCAGGCCACCACGCCGCGCCCGCTCCTCGATCTCCCCCGACGCCATACCCCCACCCGCCCACGGACCCCACGCCACCGACGTCGCCGGCAGACCCAGACCCCGCCGGTACTCCGCCAACGCATCCAAA
>NZ_JAFEXF010000345.1 GCF_016905445.1 Streptomyces sp. G44 | reverse complement strand
TGAAGTTAATTTTTTTTTACAGACAGAAAACGGAATCCGGAGTGTAGGGATGTCTGTTGGGTTCGGAGAGGTGTGTAGAAGACAGATCCTGGGTGGTGGTGCGCGCGTGGGCGTCCTCGGCGGGCCGGGGCGGCGCGGTGACCGAACGGGCCAGGCCCTGGGCCACCGCCTCGTCGATGGCGCCGGCGAGCTCGCGGGCCTGGGGCAGGCCCTGGTCGGTGAGCATCTCGGCGAGGCCGCCCGCGTATCCCTGGCCGACGGCGCGGACCTTCCAGGCGCCCTGGCGGCGGTAGAGCTCCAGGGCGACGACGGCGGACTCGGCGTCGAGGTCGGTGATGGTGTAGCTGGCCACCTCGGTGCCGTCGAGTCCGGTGACGGCGACGAAGGGCGCCGCGAGGGCGCGGAAGCCGGCGGGGCGCCCGGCGCCGGCGGGCAGGGCGAGCAGGACGCTGACCCGGTGGACGGTGTCCGGCAGGGCGCCGAGGTCGACGGCGAGGCGGTGGTCGGCTGCGGCTTGCTGGGAAACCTCCAGGCCCGGCAGGGTGGGCGAGCCGGGGTGGGCCACCCACTCCGCTCCCGGGACTCTGCCCTGCTCGTCGCCGAGCGTGGCCCCCGCCACGATCGGCTCGCCGGCCGAGATCCGGATCTCCAGGCGGGTCCCGGGCAGCGGATGGTTCTGTCCCCGCACCAGCTCGGCCGTCATCGCCTTGTTCCCCCCTCGGAGAGCTCCCGTCGAGCCCTCGCCCCTATGGATATGGCTTACGCGGACGTGGTCACAGATGCGGCAGGATCGACGGCATCAGGTCCTGGAAGGTGCGGCCGTTGGCGGGGTTGCCGATGGCCGTCATCTGCCAGCCCGCGCCCGCGCGGTGGACCTTCGCCATGATCTGGGCGGTGTACTGGCCGCCGCCGTCCAGGGTGTAGCGGGCCAGCTCCTGGCCGTTGGTCTCGTCGACCAGGCGGCAGAACGCGTTCTGCACCTCCTGGAAGGTCTGGCCGGTGAAGGAGTTCACCGTGAAGACGATCTGGTCGATGTGGACGGGGACCCGCTGGAGGTCGACGAGGATCGCCTCGTCGTCACCGCCCTGGCCCACGCCGCCGACGAGGTTGTCGCCGGTGTGCCGTACGGAGCCGTCGTCGCTGACCAGGTGGCGGAAGAAGACGACGTCCAGGGGCTGCTTGTCCGCGAACAGGACCGCTGAGGCGTCCAGGTCGACCTCCCGGGTCCGGGTCCCGAACAGACCGCGGCGCGGGGCCGCCTGCCAGCCGAGTCCCATGCGCACCGCGGTCAGGGCGCCCCCGTCGTTCTTTTGCAGGCTGATGGCCTGACCCTTGGTCATGTTGACCGTCACGCGCTGTCCCCTCTCGGACTGCCTGGGCAACCGCCTCTTGCGGTTGCCCAGCACCCTATGCAGCGTCACCTGCGCGGCCGCACGGCGGACCGCACTTTGTGGCGGTGTTGCAACAGACCGGCCGGTACGCCGATTCACCCCTCCCCCGGTGTGCTGCCAGGCCTCGGACTGCGCCTAGGCCTGCCCGGCCTCCTTCATCTGCCGCAGTTCCTTCTTCATCTCCGACACCTCGTCGCGCAGCCGCGCGGCGATTTCGAACTGGAGGTCGGCGGCGGCCGCGCGCATGCGCTCCGTCATCTCCTCGATCTGCTCGGCCAGTTCGGCCGCGGGGCGGTCGGTCGGGACGGTCCGTGCGCCCTTCTTGCCCTTGCCCTTGGCGGAGGTGTCCGCACCGCCGCCCGCCTTGGCCGCGTCGCCGCCGAGCGCGGGCACCGGCGTCTTGGCGCCCTTGCCGGACTTCGGCTTGCGGTAGTCGGAGCCGAGGAGCTGTTCGGTGTCGACCTCCTCGCGCGCGATCGCCGACACGATGTCGTTGATCTTCTTGCGCAGCGGCTGCGGGTCGATGCCCCTCTCCTTGTTGTACGCGATCTGCTTCTCCCGGCGGCGATTGGTCTCGTCGATGGCCTTCTCCATCGCCGGGGTGATCTTGTCGGCGTACATGTGGACCTGGCCGGACACATTGCGCGCGGCGCGGCCGATGGTCTGGATCAGGGAGGTGCCCGACCGCAGGAAGCCTTCCTTGTCGGCGTCGAGGATGGCCACCAGGGAGACCTCGGGCAGGTCGAGGCCCTCGCGGAGGAGGTTGATGCCGACCAGGACGTCGTACTCCCCGGAGCGCAGCTCGCGCAGGAGCTCGACGCGGCGCAGGGTGTCGACGTCGCTGTGCAGATAGCGGACCTGGATGCCGAGCTCCAGGAAGTAGTCGGTGAGGTCCTCGGCCATCTTCTTGGTGAGGGTGGTGACCAGGACGCGCTCGTCCTTCTCGGTGCGCGTGCGGATCTCGTGCACCAGGTCGTCGATCTGGCCCTCGGTGGGCTTGACGACGACCTCGGGGTCGACCAGGCCGGTGGGGCGGATGATCTGCTCGACGAAGCCGTCGCCGCGCGAGAGCTCGTACTTTCCCGGGGTGGCGGAGAGGTAGACCGTCTGCCCGATGCGGCCGAGGAATTCCTCCCACTTCAGGGGGCGGTTGTCCAGGGCGGAGGGCAGCCGGAAGCCGTGGTCGACGAGGGTGCGCTTGCGGGAGGCGTCGCCCTCGTACATCGCGCCGATCTGCGGGACCGTGACGTGCGACTCGTCCAGGACGAGGAGGAAGTCCTCGGGGAAATAGTCCAGGAGGGTGTTCGGGGCGGTGCCGGGGGCGCGGTCGTCGAAGTGCATCGAGTAGTTCTCGACGCCGGAGCAGGAGCCGATCTGGCGGAGCATCTCCAGGTCGTACGTGGTGCGCATGCGCAGGCGCTGGGCCTCCAGCATCTTGCCCTGCTTCTCCAGTTCGGCGAGGCGCTCTGCGAGCTCCTTCTCGATGCCGTTGACCGCCTTCTCCAGGCGCTCGGGACCCGCCACGTAGTGCGAGGCGGGGAAGACGTACAGGTGGTCGTCGTCGCTGATGACCTCGCCGGTGAGCGGGTGCAGCGTGGAGAGCGCCTCGATCTCGTCGCCGAACATCTCGATGCGGACGGCCAGCTCCTCGTAGACCGGGAAGATCTCGATGGTGTCGCCGCGGACGCGGAAGGTGCCGCGGGTGAACGCCAGGTCGTTGCGCGTGTACTGGATGTCCACGAAGCGGCGCAGCAGCTGGTCGCGGTCGATCTCGTCGCCGACCTTGAGCGGGACCATCCGGTCCACGTACTCCTGCGGGGTGCCGAGGCCGTAGATGCAGGAGACGGAGGCGACCACGACGACGTCGCGGCGGGTCAGCAGCGAGTTCGTCGCGGAGTGGCGCAGGCGCTCCACTTCCTCGTTGATCGAGGAGTCCTTCTCGATGTAGGTGTCCGACTGCGGGACATACGCCTCGGGCTGGTAGTAGTCGTAGTACGAGACGAAGTACTCGACGGCGTTGTTCGGCAGGAGCTCGCGGAACTCGTTCGCCAGCTGGGCGGCCAGGGTTTTGTTCGGCGCCATCACGAGAGTGGGGCGCTGAAGCTTCTCGATCATCCACGCGGTGGTGGCCGACTTGCCGGTGCCGGTCGCGCCGAGCAGGACGACATCCTTCTCACCTGCGCGGATGCGCCGCTCCAGCTCGGCGATGGCCGCCGGCTGGTCGCCGCTGGGCTGGTACGGACTGACGACCTCGAAAGGTGCCACCGTGCGTTCGATCTTCGATACGGGCCGCATGGAATCCACCGTACGACCCCGCACTGACAACCGGGCGGGTCGAAGGCTCGGCGAGCTCGCTGCGGCACCGGCTCCGCGGCGCTCTCCGGCCGGGTCGCCGGCCCCCGTTCACCGGTTCTGCGGGGTGCGCGAGCCGGGTCGCCGTGCGCGGACAGGATGACGGGGGCGGTGTCCGCGGTGATCTCGCCGGGGTCGGGCGGCGGGCCGTGTGGTGCGGCCGGTTCGGGGGCCGGGGCCTCTTCGATGACGGCGTGGGCGTTGGTG
>NZ_JAFEXF010000344.1 GCF_016905445.1 Streptomyces sp. G44 | reverse complement strand
GTGTGGGCCAGGGCGTGCGGCAGGGGGCGGCGCAGCCACCGGGTGAGCAGTTCGTTGCGGAGCATCCTGGCCGGGCGGCCGCCGCGCGGAGCCGGGTCCGGGTGGTGGTGCGCGACGACGTCCGGGCAGTGCGTCACGCCCCAGCCGTGCGCGGCGAGGTCGTAGGCGAGGAGGGTCTCCTCACCGCCGAAGAACAGCAGCGGGTGGAAGCCGCCCACCTCCAGGTAGGCGCTGCGGCGGACCACGGATGCGCAGGCGAGGAAGCCGAGGACCTGCGTGCCCGGCAGGTCGCCCGCCGGGCCGAGCGGGGACGTGGCGAGGACGTCGTTGAGCGGGTCGGGGTCCTCAGCGGGCCCCACCAGGGTGCGGGCGGAGACCAGGCCGAGCCGCGGATACGCGCGCATCAGCTCGGCCGCGTGCTCCAGGGCGCCGGGCGCCCACCAGGAGTCGTCGTCGCTGAAGGCCACGTACGGGGCGCGCAGGGCGCGCACGCCGTCGGTGCGGGCCAGGGCGCCCCGGTTGCGCGGCAGGGCGACCACGGTGACCTCGGGAAAGTCGCGGCCGAGCCGGGAACGCGTGTCGTCCGTGGAGGCGTTGTCGACGACGACGATCTCGGGCCGTTCGGGCAGGTCGAGCAGGTGCCGCAGGGTGCGGACCAGGCTGTCGGCGCGGTTGCGGGTGGCGATCACGATGCCGGTGTCGGAGCCGGGGTCCGTGCTGGGGTCGGGGTCGGGGTGGAGGTCGGGATGGAGGGTGAGGTCGGGGGGCGGTTTCTGGTTCATGAGGCGTGGGGGTGGAGTGCGGGGATGCGCATGGGGGTGCTGCTCCGGCTCGGGCGGCGTTCGGAGGAGGGGCTTGGGGCGGCGTACGGAATCACCCCGGTCCCGCTGGTCCCGCGCCCGGTGGCGTCTCAAACCCTCGGGGCCGCGGCAAGGCCCGGCGCGGCATCAAGGAGCGACCGTTTCGCCGGTGATCAGTTCCACGAGGGCGGGCAGGCCGCCGTCGGCCAGGGCGCGGAGCTGGCGGTCCGCCGAGGTGCCCTCCTGGAGCAGCCGGTGCATCAGCGAGGTCACCTCGCGGGTGTCACCCGCCTCGTTCAGGGCTGGCGTGAGGTGGTCGAGCAGCATGCACAGCACGTCACCGGCCCGTCGCGGCTGCCCGGACGGATCGATGAGCGTGCCGCTCAGACCGTGCCGGGCGGCGTGCCAGTTCGCCGCCTGGAGCAGCTCCGGCGTGCACTCCGGGGGCGGGGCGCCCGCCTTCTCGTCGCGTATGGCGGTGGCCACCAGCGCCCGTACGATCCCGGCGAACATGACCGCCGAGTCGGCGCGCAGCTGGACGTCCGCGCAGCGCACCTCGACCGTGGAGTAGCGGTCGGAGAGGCGGGCCTGCCAGTAGAGCTGCCCGGTGTCGCTGATGATGCCGGTGTCCAGCAGGCAGCGGATCCGGCTCTCGTGGTCGGCGAGCGAGGTGAAGCGGGGCGGCGGGCCGCTGACCGGCCAGCGGCCGAAGATCACCGTGCGCCAGCTGGCGAAACCGGTGTCGTGCCCGTCCCACAGGGGCGAGTTCGCGGACATGGCCACCAGGGCCGGCAGCCAGACGCGGATACGGTTCAGGATGGCGACGCCCGTCTCCTGGTCCGGCACGGCCGCGTGCACGTGCATGCCGTTGACGAGCTGCTCGGCCACGAGCTGCGGCGCCTGTGAGCGCATCGCCAGGTAGCGGGCCTTGCGGGTGACCGGCACGGGAGCGGCCGTCCGGTAGGGAGCCGTCGCGCAGGCGGCGATCCGGCAGCCGCTGCGCTCCGCCGCCGCGCCGAGCGCGTGCCGCAGCCGCAGCAGGTGGCCGCCGACCTCCTCCAGGTCGGTGCAGATCGGCGTGGCGACCTCCACCTGCGCCTGCAACAGCTCCGACTGGACCTCACTGTCCTCGGCGATGGGCCCCAGTCCGGCCGCCGCCCGCACCTGGTCCCCGAGCGGTACCGGCAGGCACGTGTCCGGATCGAGCAGCAGATACTCTTCCTCGACCCCAATGGTGATCATGTCGTATCGGATACCCCCGGACGTAAGGGGTAAATCGGACTTTGTGGTGAACGGTTCGGTCTGCCTGCCGTTCGGGTGACCTGGGGCCCGGCGAGGGCCGGGAGTGGGCCCGGGGAGGGCCCGGGGACGGCCCGGAGAGGGTCCGCCCTCGATGTGCGGGTCCGCACCCCCTGTGTGCACGATGCGTCCGCAAGGAGTTCCCACCTCCCCCGATGGCAAGGAGACCGCTGTGGCCGACGTCAGTCCGATTGACCTCCAGAAGGCGCTCAAGGGTGCCCAGTACCCCGCAAGCCGTGACGACCTGGTCAGCCTGGCCAGGGACAACGGCGCGGACGACTCCCTCGTCCAGAAGCTGTCGGGCGCGTCGACGGACCGGTTCGACGGTCCGGACGACGTGCAGAAGGTGGCTTTCGGCAACGGGTGAGGCCTCTCTCGTCCGACCTCGTCTCGTTATGGTTCTGACCGCCGGGCGGCCTGCCCGGCGGTCGGTCGTTCCTGCTCGGGCCTGCCTGGACGTGGCCGGACGTGCCTGGACGTGCCTGGACGTGCCGGGGCTCGTCCGGGCGTGCTGGGGCTTGTCCGGCACCTGCCAGGGGCGACGCGGAAGCGACGAGGTGAGAGGCCGTATGTTCACGACGCGTCCCACGCTGCAAGGCACCTTCGGCATGGTGTCGTCCACCCACTGGCTCGCCTCGCAGTCCGCGATGGCCGTCCTGGAGGACGGAGGCAACGCCTTCGACGCCGCGGTCGCCGCCGGGTTCGTCCTGCATGTGGTCGAGCCCCACCTCAACGGGCCCGCCGGTGAGGTCCCGATCATCCTCGCGCCCGTCGGCGGCGACGTGCGCGTGCTCTGCGGGCAGGGACCCGCGCCCGCGGGCGCCACCGTGGCCCATTACCGTTCCCTGGGGCTGGAGCTGATACCCGGCACCGGGCCGCTCGCCGCCGCCGTGCCCGGCGCCTTCGACGCGTGGATGCTGCTGTTGCGGGACCACGGCACGAAGTCCCTCGCGGACGTCCTCAAGTACGCCATCGGGTACGCGGAGGACGGGCACGCGCCCGTCGAGCGCGTCGGCGAGACCGTGGAGACGGTGCGGCGGCTCTTCGAGGAGGAGTGGCCGTCCTCCGCCGAGGTCTATCTCCGCGGGGGGCCCACGGGGCATGAACCGCCACGGACGGGTGAGCTGTTGCGGAATCCGGCGCTCGCGGCGACGTGGCGGCGGTTGCTGGCGGAGGCGGAGGCGGAGGCGGAGGCGAAGGCGAAGGCGGACGCGAAGGCGGACGCGAAGGCGGAGGCGAAGGCTGAGGCGAAGGCTGAGGCTGAAGAGCGGGCGGGCTCCGGTGCGGGGGAGCGGCTGCGGGTGGCGCAGATCGAGGCCGCGCGTGAGGTGTGGCGTACCGGCTTCATCGCCGAGGCGCTCGTACGGCAGGCCGGGCGGCCCACCCTGGACACGAGCGGCGAGCGGCACGTCGGGACCCTCTCGGCGGAGGATCTGCGGGGGTGGTCCGCGTTCTACGAGGACCCGGTCACGTACGACTGGAACGGCTGGACCCTGTGCAAGGCCGGGGCCTGGAGCCAGGGCCCCGTCTTCCTCCAGCAGCTCGCGCTCCTGCCCCGCGATGTGGCGGAGCTGCCGGCGTACGGGTCCGCCGAGTACGTCCATCTCCTGGTCGAGGGCTGCAAGTTGGCCATGGCGGACCGGGAAGCCTGGTACGGGGACGCTGGGGGCTCCGCCGGTCGGGTGCCGACACGTGAGCTGCTCTCCGAGGAGTACAACGCGGGGCGGCGGAAGCTGATCGGGGACGAGGCCTCGTACGAGCTGCGGCCCGGTTCGCCCGGCGGGCGCGAGCCACGGCTGGCCGCGCATGCGCTCGCGGTGGCCGCGGGGGGCGGGGGCGGCGGGGGTGGCCTCGACG
>NZ_JAFEXF010000343.1 GCF_016905445.1 Streptomyces sp. G44 | reverse complement strand
CGACGCCCGAACAGCAACCTCACGCTCACCACTCACCCCAGCAGCAGCCAACACCCCCGCCAACCGCACACCCACCAACTCATCCCACACCTCCGGCACATCAACCAGACCACCCCACCGCTCCGGATACTCCAACGCCACCACCCGACCAAAACCCCACACCTGGGCCTGTTCGGGGTGCAGGGCGACATCACCCGCATCGACCGCCACCGCTCCGGCCGTGAGGAGCCACAGGGGGGCGTGCACCTCGGCGTCGCCCAGTGCCTGGGCGAGGAGGAGTGCGCCGGGTACGCCGGGCGGCAGGCCGGGTCCGGTGTGCCCGGCAAGGGCGAGCAGCGAGACCACGCCGGCGACGGGAGTACGCGCGACGGCGTCCCTGATGCGCTTGGCCACCACCTCCCGCCGCATGTCGCCACTGCCCAGGGTGAGTGTCACGGCGTCGGCCCCGTGGGCGCGCAGTGCCCCTTCGACACGGGTCGCCCCGTGCGCCCCCGCGTACTCCTCGGGCGTCACGACGAGCCAGGTTCCGGTGAGGCGTGCTGCCGGGAGCCCGGTCAGCGGAGTCCAGCCGATGCGGTAGCGCAGTTCTTCCAGGGCGAGTTGTTCCCGGCGTTCCTTGCGCCAGGTCGACAGGGCGGGAAGCACGGCGCTCAGCGGCTGCTCCCCGTCCACCCGCAGGGTTCCGGCCAGCGATTCCAGGTCCTCGCGCTCCACCGCCTCCCAGAACGCCGCCTCGATGCCGTCCTGGGGCATGTGGGGGGTCTGTTCGGCGTGGGTTCGCGGCCAGTAGTGCTGACGCTGGAAGGGGTAGGTGGGCAGCTCGACCCGGCGGGCGCCGGGCAGGAGCGGCCGGAAGTCCAACGCGATACCGGCCACGTACAGGCGGCCGACGGCGGTGATCAGGGCTTCGGGCTCGGGACGGTCCTTGCGCAGGGCCGTGATGAGATGTACGTCGTCGCTCAGGGACTCCTGGGCCATGCCGGTCAGAACGCCGTCGGGGCCCAGCTCCAGGAACACGCCCACGCCCTGGTCCTCCAGCCAGCGCACACCCTCACCGAAGCGCACGGCGGCACGGACATGACGTACCCAGTACTCGGCGCTCGCCACGTCGGCCGTGGCCTGGCCGGTCACGTTCGACACCACCGGGATGGACGGCGACGAGTAGGTGAGGGACTCCGCGACCCGGCGGAAGTCCTCCAGCATCGCGTCCATGTGGGGTGAGTGGAATGCGTGGCTGACCTTCAACTGCTTCGTCTTGTGGCCCGACTTGGCAAACTTCTCGCCCAGCTCCGCCACCACATCCGCGTCACCGGCGATCACCACCGAAGCGGGGCCATTGACCGCCGCCAGGGACACCTGGCTCTCGCGGCCCTCCAGGTACGGCGTTACGGTCGCCTCGTCCGCGCCCACCGCCAGCATCGCGCCACCCTCAGGCAACGCCTGCATCAGGCGGCCTCGGGCCGCCACCAGCGTGACCGCGTCCTCCAGAGACAGCACCCCGGCCACATGCGCGGCAGCCAGCTCACCGATCGAGTGCCCCGTCACGTAATCCGGACGCACACCCCAGCTCTCCACCAGCCGATACAGCGCCACTTCGAGGGCGAACAGAGCCGGCTGCGTGTACCCGGTCTGATGCAGCAGCTCACCGCCCTCGAAGAGGACTTCCCGCAACGGCCGCTCAAGCTCCCGGTCGAAAAGGGCACACACCGCATCGAGCGCGTCCGCGAACGCGGAGTAGGTCTCATACAGCTCCCGGCCCATACCGGGCCGCTGCGACCCCTGACCCGAGAACAACACCGCCGACAGGCCGGAGCCGTCGCGGACCACACCCCGCACCACACCCGCGGCCGGAGCATCCGCCGCGACCGCGTCCAGACCTCGCAGCAGCTCTTCGCAACCAGATCCCACCACGACGGCGCGGTGTTCCAGCGCCGCACGTGTCGTCGCCAGCGAGAACGCCACATCCACCGGCGAGCAGTCAGCGGACAACGCCGACCGCAGCCGCTCCGCCTGCGCCTTCAGCGCGGCCTCGGACTTCGCGGACAGCACCCACGGCACCACACCCGTCGGCGCCGCACCGTCCTCGACCGGCTCAGGAACCGCCCCGGTGGCCGCCCCGGCGTCAGGAGCCTGCTCCAGGATGGTGTGCACATTCGTGCCGCTCACGCCGAACGACGAGACCGCCGCGCGACGCGGGCGGTCCGTTTCCGGCCACGCCCGTGCCTCGGACAGCAGCTCGACCGCGCCCGTGGACCAGTCGACATGCGACGACGGTGCGTCCACGTGGAGGGACTTCGGCAGCTCTCCGTGGCGCATGGCCATCACCATCTTGATGATGCCCGCCACGCCGGCGGCGGCCTGGGTGTGCCCGATGTTCGACTTGATGGAGCCGAGCCACAGCGGGCGGTCGGCGTCGTGCTCCTGGCCGTAGGTGGCCAGCAGCGCCTGTGCCTCGATCGGGTCGCCCAGCGTCGTGCCGGTGCCGTGTGCCTCGACCACGTCCACGCCGGACGCCTCGACACGGGCGTTCGCCAGGGCCTGGCGGATCACCCGCTGCTGCGACGGGCCGTTCGGCGCCGTGAGACCGTTCGAGGCACCGTCCTGGTTGACGGCCGAACCGCGGACCACCGCGAGGACCTCGTGGCCGTTGCGGCGGGCGTCCGAAAGACGCTCCACCAGCAGCAGACCGACACCCTCACCCCAGCCGGTCCCGTCGGCGGCCTCGGCGAACGGCTTGCACCGCCCGTCCCCGGCCAGACCGCCCTGCCGGCTGAACTCCATGAAGGCACCCGGTGTCGACATGATCGTGGCACCTCCGGCGAGGGCCATCGAGCACTCGCCGTTGCGCAGTGCCTGCGTGGCGAGATGCAGGGCGACCAGCGACGACGAGCACGCCGTGTCCACCGTCACCGCCGGGCCTTCGAGACCGAACACGTACGAGAGGCGGCCCGATATGACACTGCCCGCGTCGCCGGTCGTCAGATAGCCCTCGGCGGCGTCCTGTGACGCCTGGTACAGCCCTGCCCCGTAGCCCTGTGACGAGGCACCGACGAACACTCCGGCCTGGCTTCCGCGTACCGAAGTCGGGTCGATGCCCGCGCGCTCGAAGACCTCCCACGCCACTTCGAGCAGGAGCCGCTGCTGCGGGTCCATCGCGAGCGCCTCACGGGGGCTGATCCCGAAGAACGCCGGATCGAACCCGGCCGCTTCGTGGACGAAGCCGCCGGCGGGTGAGAATCCGGAGCCCGCGAGGGCCTCCAGGTCCCATCCGCGGTCGGCCGGGAAGACCGAGAGCGCGTCGGAGCCCGCACGCACCAGCTGCCAGAGCTGCTCCGGGGTGCTTACGTCACCCGGGAAGCGGCAGGCCATGCCGATGATCGCGATCGGCTCGTCGGCCGCCGACGGGGCGGCGGGGACGAGCCCGGAACCGACGGGCACCGCCGAGGCGGTACCGGAGCCCACGACCTGCGCGCGCAGGTACTCGGCCAGGGCGGCCGGACTCGGATGGTCGAAGACGACGGTGGCGGGCAGCTTCACGCCGGTGGCGGTGGTGAGGCGGTTGCGTACCTCCACCGCGGTGAGCGAGTCGAAGCCCATGTCGCGGAAGGCCCGGCCCGGCTCCACGGCCGCGGCCGACCCATGACCCAGGACACCGGCGGCTTCGGCGCGGACGAGCTCCAGGACCGTACGTGTTTGTTCGGTCTCGGGCAGCCCTGCCAGCAGCCCCGCGAGTTCGGACAGTCCGCTCGCGGTGTCTTCGGGACCTCCCCGTTCCGCCTCCAGGGCCGCACGGGCCTCGGGGATGTCGGAGATGAGGGGGCGGGGCCGGGCCGCCGTGAAGCCCGGCACGAAACGCGCCCAGTCCACATCCGCGACCGCCACGAACGTCTCGTCGTGCTCCACCGCCTGCACCAGCGCCGACACCGCGAGCTCCGGCTCCATCGGCAGCACACCACGCCGCCGCAGATGACGCTCCGCCTCCTCCGACGACGCCA
>NZ_JAFEXF010000342.1 GCF_016905445.1 Streptomyces sp. G44 | reverse complement strand
CCCCGCGCCCGTGGCCCTCGCCGTCCGGCGCCGTCGTGAGGGCGTCCGGGAGGGCACCGCCCGCGCCGGACGCCGCGCCGAGGCCGCCCTCCGTCAGGCGGAGCGCCGACTCGCCGATGCGCAGCAGGGAGCCGGGGGAGAGCCGCACCGGGCGGTCGGTGACCTCGCCGCCGTCCACGGACGTGCCGTTCGTCGAGCCGAGGTCCGTCACCGTGACGCGGCCGTCCGCCGCGAGGGTGACCGCGCAGTGCATGCGGGAGACGTCGGGGTCGTCCAGCGGGACGTCCGCCTCGGCGGAGCGGCCGACGCGGATCTGGCCGCCGTGCAGCAGATGGACGCCGCCCGCGTCGGGGCCCGCCACCACGTGCAGCTGGGCCGGCGCCCCGGCCGGTTCGGGACCCGGCTCGGCGGGCGCGCCCAGCGAGAGCACCGCGCCGTCGATCAAGGGGGGCTCACCGAGCGTGCACCGCTGGGCGTCCAGACGCTCGGGGCCCGCGTACAGCACGAGGGGGCTGTCGCTGCCCGCGACGGCCGTGGCGAGGCCGGAGGCGACGGCCGCGAGCGCGGTCCCCGCGGGGGCGGTGACCAGGACGTCACACGAGCCGTGGGCCCCCGCCGCCCCCGTGGGGCGGCCTTGCTGCTCGGTCTGGCCGCTGCGCGGCCCGAGGACGGTCAGCCGGATCTGCATCGCCGTCAGCGGTCCCTTCTGCGCTGGGCGCCCGGCACGGGGTCTCGCGCTGTGTTTCCCCCCACCGCACACGGGCACGTCGGCCAGTACGGGAGGCATCTTCGCACCTGCCGCCGACAACACGCCCGGCGGCCACCCGTAAGTGATCTTGATTGGTCGGCTCTGCTCACAAAAGTGCCTGCTCGGACCGTTGGGAGCCCCCGCCCCGGTCCGTGCAAGAAGGTCACATCGGGAACTCCCCGGCAACCAATGGCCACGGGTGAGCGTCTTCCCCCGGACAGCGATCCACGGGAACGAGCCGGGCGGAATCGGATCGGCCGGTGTCCCTTTGGGCGGCACTACAGTGGGTCGGAACACCTTCGTACAGCCCCCCGGACAGGACCACACGGGACCAGCGTCCGGCGGGGGCCAGCCAGACCAGCAGGGAGCGCATGACGTGCGGCCGGTAGGCAGCAAGTACCTGCTCGAGGAGCCGCTCGGACGCGGCGCCACGGGCACCGTCTGGCGAGCCCGCCAGCGGGAGACCGCGGGGGCCGAGGCGGCCGTTCCCGGCCAGCCCGGCGAGACGGTCGCGATCAAGGTCCTCAAGGAAGAGCTCGCCAACGACGCGGACGTCGTGATGCGCTTCCTCAGGGAGCGGTCCGTCCTGCTCAGGCTGACCCACGAGAACATCGTCCGTACGCGCGACCTCGTCGTCGAGGGCGACCTCCTCGCCCTGGTCATGGACCTGGTCGACGGCCCCGACCTGCACCGCTATCTGCGCGAGAACGGCCCGTTCACGCCGGTCGCGGCGGCCCTGCTGACCGCCCAGATCGCCGACGCGCTCGCCGCGAGCCACGCCGACGGCGTGGTGCACCGCGACCTGAAGCCGGCGAACGTCCTGCTCAAGCAGGACGGCCAGGGCATGCGTCCGATGCTCACCGACTTCGGCATCGCCCGCCTCGCCGACTCCCCGGGCCTGACCCGCACCCACGAATTCGTCGGCACGCCCGCGTACGTCGCGCCGGAGTCCGCCGAGGGCCGCCCGCAGACCAGCGCCGTCGACATCTACGGCGCGGGCATCCTGCTGTACGAGCTGGTCACCGGCCGTCCGCCGTTCGGCGGGGGCTCGGCCCTGGAGGTCCTGCACCAGCACCTCAGCGCCGAACCGCGCCGCCCCTCGACCGTCCCCGGCCCGCTGTGGACGGTGATAGAGCGCTGCCTGGACAAGAACCCGGACCGCCGCCCCGGCGCCGAGAACCTCGCCCGCGGCCTGCGCGTCGTCGCCGACGGCATCGGCGTGCACTCCACCCCGGCGCAGATCACCGCCGCGGAGGGCGTGGGCGCCCTGCTCATGCCCGACCCGGCCCCGGCCCCCGTGCCGGACGCGCCGGGCGCCGCCGACCCCACGCAGGTCCTGCCCAGCACCGCGGGCCCCCACGACCCGAACGCGGCGACCAGCGTCATGCGGAACACCGGCGGCCCCGGCCAGGGCCCCGGCGACGCCGACCCGACGTCCGTGCTGCCGAACACCGGCGCCGCCGACCCGACCGCGGTCATGCCGCCGGTCCCGCCGGACACGCCCGGCGCGGACCCGGACGAGCCGCACCCCTGGCAGAACCAGATGCGCGCGGCCCGCGACCGCAACGACCAGACCCAGGTCCAGTACCTCGACCCCAGCCAGGACCCGCTGCGCCGCCGCCCCCAGCGCCAGGTGGCCCGCCCCGAGCCGCAGCAGCCGCAGCCGCGCCCCCAGCAGTACGCGCCGCAGCAGCCCCGAGGCCGGCGTCAGCAGCCCCCCGCGCCGCAGCCGTACCAGCAGCCACAGCACCCGCAGCCCCAGTACCAGCAGCCCCAGTACCAGCCGCAGCAGTACGCCGCGCCCCCGCAGGCGCCGCAGCAGCCCGCCCCGCGCCCGGCGCGCGAGCCGAGGCAGCCGCGCCAGCGCAGCGCCAACCCGATGAAGATCCCGGGCCTCGGCTGCCTCAAGGGCTGCCTGTTCACGCTCGTCATCCTCTTCGTGGCGAGCTGGCTGGTCTGGGAGTTCAGTCCGCTCCAGGACTGGATCGGCACGACCAAGGGCTACTGGGAGCAGCTGACGGACTGGTACGACACGGTCAGCGGCTGGATCGGGAAGCTCGGAGCCAACTAGCGCGCGGGCGGTTCTGGGGATTTGTCGACATCGGCAGGGTGATTTCGGCTCCCGGAGTGAAGGTTGGCGGCAAGGACGCGTAGTTTTGTCGCCAACACGCATCCGTAGGAGCAGTCTTGACGCGCAAGATCGGCAGCCGGTACACCGCCCACCAGATCCTGGGCCGTGGCAGCGCCGGCACGGTGTGGCTCGGCGAGGGGCCCGAGGGCCCCGTCGCCATCAAGCTGCTGCGCGAGGACCTGGCGTCCGACCAGGAACTCGTCGGCCGCTTCGTCCAGGAGCGCACGGCCCTGCTCAGCCTCGACCACCCGCGCGTCGTCGGCGTCCACGACCTGGTGGTCGACGGCACCGACCTGGCCCTGGTCATGGACCTCGTCCGCGGCACGGACCTGCGCACCCGCCTGGACCGCGAGCGCCGCATGGCGCCCGAGGCCGCCGTGGCCATCGTCGCGGACGTCGCCGACGGCCTCGCCGCCGCGCACGCCGCGGGCATCGTGCACCGTGACGTCAAGCCCGAGAACGTCCTGCTGGACATGCAGGGCCCCCTCGGCCCCGGCGGGGCGCACCCCGCCCTGCTCACCGACTTCGGCGTCGCCAAGCTGATCGACTCCCCGCGGCGGACCCGCGCCACGAAGATCATCGGCACCCCGGACTATCTCGCCCCCGAGATCATCGAGGGCCTGCCGCCGCGCGCGGCCGTTGACATCTACGCCCTCGCGACGGTTCTGTACGAGCTGCTCGCGGGCTTCACGCCGTTCGGCGGCGGGCACCCGGGCGCCATCCTGCGGCGCCACGTCACCGAGACTGTCGTGCCGCTCCCGGGCATCCCCGAGGAGCTGTGGCAGCTCGTCGTGCAGTGCCTGGCCAAGGCCCCGGCGTCCCGGCTGCGCGCCTCCGAGCTGGCCGCGCGCCTGCGGGAGCTGCTGCCGCTGATCGCGGGCATGCCGCCGCTGGACGTCGACGAACCGGACACCGAGTCCTCCGCCGCCGAGGAGGCGTACGACGACGCGGACCCGGCCCCCGAGCCGCGCGCCGCCGCCCCCAGGCGGGGAGCGGTGCCCCTGGTGCCGGGCCCGGCGTCCGCGGACTCCAACCGGGACACCCACACGTCCATGCGGGTCCCCGGCCCCGACGAGCTGGCCGGCGGCGCCCGCGGCACGGCCCGCGCGCCCCGGGCG
>NZ_JAFEXF010000341.1 GCF_016905445.1 Streptomyces sp. G44 | reverse complement strand
CTGCGGTAGATCTCCGGGGGCACGGCGGGGCCGCGGCCCCCGCGGCCGCGTCACCCGCCGGCTTCGCCGGGGCGGCGGCTACGGAGGCGCCCACCCCTGGCTTGTAGTCGGCGAAGAAGTCCCACCAGGCTCGGTCGACCGAATTCGGGTCCTGGAGGTACTGCTGATAGATCTCGTCGACGAGCCACTCATTGGGACCGAAGGCGGCGGCAGGGTCCTTGCCCTGCGCGTCTTGGTCGGTCGAGATGCTCGAGTTACTGGGGGACTCTGGCGACACGGCGGTAACCGCCCTCTTCCGCTTCACAAGGTGATGGACAGCGGAAATAAAGGCTACGCCTCCATCGGCGCGAGGTGCAGGCCGGGCCCGTGATCCGTCGCGTAAGTCACACTGGAGGAAGGGTTTCGGGGGTGTAAATGGCGGGAAACAAGCGAGGTTCCGCAACGCGAGATGGCCGCGTGGGTACGTCGAAGTGACGTCTCCGCGCGGCGGCGGCCCCCGGGTACCCACGAGAACGGCCGGTGAATCGCTTCCGCTTCGAACCCTACGTCAACTTCACGTGTCGGTGAGGCCCGGAAGAGTGACCTGGATGCGGCAGCCGCGCGGGGATTCGGCCACCCCGATGTGGCCGCCGTGCAGATCGACGGCCCAGCGCGCGATGGCGAGGCCGAGGCCGGTGCCGCCGTCGATGGCCGAGCCCTTGGCGGGGGCTCCGGCGTGGCTGCCCCGGTTGAACCGCTCGAAGACCCGGTGCCACTCGGACTGGGGGATTCCGGGGCCCTCGTCGAGCACCTCCAGGTCCAGGGACTCGGGGTAGGGGCCGCGCCGGGCCCGTACCGTCACGCGGCCGTGCGGCGGGCTGTGCTTGACCGCGTTGTCGATGAGGTTCGCCACGACCTGGTGCAGGCGCTCCGCGTCCGCGTGCGCCGTCAGCTCCGGGGGCGAGACGTCGAGGTGCAGATGGACGTCCGTACGCGTGTGGCTGCCGGAGCCCGAGGCGATGTTCGCGCGCGCGGAGGCCACCATGTTGGCCTCCTTCAGGACGCCCGACAGGTACGGCCAGACCTCGAAGCGGCGGGCCTTGAGCGGTACGACGCCGTTGTCGAGGCGGGAGAGGTCCAGCAGGGTCTCCACCAGGCGGCCGAGGCGCTCGGTCTGCTTCAGGGCGGTGCGCATCGTCTCGGGGTCGGCGGCGGAGACCCCGTCCACGACGTTCTCCAGGACGGCGCGCAGGGCCGCGATGGGGGTGCGCAGCTCATGGCTGACGTTGGCCACGAGCTCCTTGCGCTGGGTGTCCTGGGCCTCCAGGTCGTCGGCCATGGCGTTGATCGTGGTGGCCACGTCGCCCAGCTCGTCGCGCCGGTCGGCGCCGCGCACCCGGCGCGTGTAGTCGCCGTGGCTCACGGCGCGGGCCACCGCGTTCATCTCGTCCAGCGGCGCGGTGAGGCTGTGCGCCACGAACTGCGTGATGAGCAGCGTGGCGATCACCGAGAAGACGGTGATGAAGCGCAGCTCGGTCTCGGTCTTCATGGCCACCAGGAGCAGGCCCGTGGTGATGAAGACGGACACGACCACCAGGGCCCCGAGCTTCGTCTTGATGGAGAACGGCCGCAGCCCCTGAAAAGACCCGAAAGGCCCGCTCATGGCACGACCGGCCTCACGGCGCCGGGGTCTCTAGGGCGTAGCCCACGCCGTGCACCGTCCGGATCCGCTCGGCGCCGATCTTGCGGCGCAGCGCCTTGATGTGGCTGTCGACGGTACGGGTGCCGGAGGCATCGGCCCAGTCCCAGACCTCCGCGAGCAGCTGCTCGCGGGAGAGGACGGCGCGCGGGGTGTTGGCCAGGCAGACCAGCAGGTCGAACTCCGTGGGCGTCAGGTGGACGTCCTCGCTGCGCACGCGCACCCGCCGCTGGGCGTGGTCGATCTCCAGTTCGCCCAGGCGCAGGATGCCGCTGCGGGGCGTGCTCGCGGCGAGCGCGGCCCGCTCGACCCTGCGGAGCAGCACGTGGACGCGGGCCGCGAGCTCGCGCATGGAGAACGGCTTGGTCATGTAGTCGTCGGCGCCCACGCCGAGGCCGACCAGCATGTCCGTCTCGTCGTCACGCGCGGTGAGCATGAGGACCGGGACGGGGCGCTGGGCCTGGACCCGGCGGCACACCTCCAGGCCGTCGAAGCCCGGCAGCATGATGTCGAGGATGAGCAGGTCGGGCTGCCAGGCCTGGGCCGTGTCGACCGCGGAAGGGCCGTCCCCGGCCGTTTGCACAACAAAACCCTCGGCCCGCAGCCGGGCGGCGATGGCGTCGACGATCGTCGGGTCGTCCTCGACCACCAGGACCCGGCGCTGGGCGCCGGGTGTCGCCGCCGTGGCGCCGTTGTGGGAGGTGTGTGTCTGCTCCATCGCCCGCCCCTGACACTGATCGCTTGTGTTCGGTCAGCAGGGTACGGGTCGTGAAGGCGCCTCGGCTACGCAGCCCTGACGCCGAGATGCACCACGTCGGGGACGCCTCGGGCAACGGGCATCTCTTCGGTGCGTACCTGTTGGAATCCGGCATTCCGTAGAGCGTCGTCGAAAGCGGACGAGGGCTTGGCGGACCACACGGCGAGCACTCCGCCGGGGGTCAGGCGGTCTTTGCAGGCGGCCAGACCGGCAGGCGAGTAAAGGGAGTTGTTGCCCTCCGTCACCGTCCAGTCGGGGCCGTTGTCGATGTCCAGACAGAGTGCGTCGTACGTCTCGGGGGTGCCGGGCCGCGCGTCCCCTGTTCCGGTCATGTAGGTGATGAGGTCGGTGTGAAGAATTTGCGTACGCGGATCGGCGAGCGCGGCGGCGGACAGCTCGGCGAGCGGTCCCGCCCGGTGCCAGTCGATGACGGCCGCCTCGCGCTCGACGACGGTGATGCGTCCCCAGCGGGGGTCGGCGGCGGCGTGCGCCAGGGAGAAGCCGACGCCGAGGCCGCCGATCAGCACGGCGGGTGCGGGGCGGTCGCCGAGGGCGTCCCGCGCCGCGTCGACGAGCAGCCGCTCGGAGCGGCCGTCGGAGGTGTCCATCAGGAAGCAGCCGTTGGCGATGATCTGCAACAGCTCACCGTGGCGTCGCAGTACGACCTCGCCGTACGGGCCCTCGCGCCGGTCGAGGACGACGGGGGCGGTGGTGTGGGTGTGCATGGGCCACAGATTATGAGCGCGGGAGGGCCGGGCGTGGGGGCTTTTCCGGGACGGCGGCGGGCGGCGACGCAGGAGTGACTCCTGGGGTTGCTGTGACTCGCGTCCCACGTGGCCCCGGGTGATGGACAGCGCTCGAAAAATGGGCAGAGGGTAGGGCGGGACGGAAGGAGCGCCTCACCCGTGAACCAGAGCGTCGAGCCCCTGGCCACCGCCGGCACCATCGACAGCGCCCGCGCGCCGGGCGACGGCGAGCCGCCCGCCCTGAACGCGATCCCGCGCCAGCCGGCCCCACACCCCCGAACGCAGGGCGCCCCGGCCGCCGACCACGGGGCCGGTGACGCTGGGCCTGCCGCCGTGGCGGGCCTCGCGGCCACGGGGGCTGCGGTGTCGGCGTCCGCTGCCTCGGCCTCGGCGCATGCCGCTGGGTCCGCTGCCGTGGTGGGGCTCCCGGATACGGAGGCTGCGGCCTCGGTGTCTTCTGCCGCCGCCTCCGTGCCGGTGGGCGCGCCCGCCGTCGCTGCCGGTGCTGGGTCTGCTGCCGTGGTGGGGTCCGGGTCCGCCGCTGATGTGTCCGCCGACGGGCTTGTGTCCGCTGCCGAGACATCGGCTGCCGCTGCTGGGTCTGCTGCCGTGGCGGGCCTCGCGGCCTCGGGGGCTGCGGTGTCGGCGTCCGCTGCCTCGGCCTCGGCGCATGCCGCTGGGTTCGCCGCCGTGGCGGGCCTCGCCAAAACGGAAGCTGTAGCCCCCGATTTCGCTTCCGCCCCCCCCCTGCCGGCGGGCGGGCCCACCGTGGCCTCCCCCGCGGTGGGGCGCCGGGGGCCCCCCTCCCCCCGGGTGGGGGCCCTGGGCCGCGCGGCCGGCGTGGGGGGGTCTGCCGTCCCTCTTACACACCCGA
>NZ_JAFEXF010000340.1 GCF_016905445.1 Streptomyces sp. G44 | reverse complement strand
CGGCGGAGATGCCGAGGAGTGGACGGTCGCCGCCAACACCTCCATCGCTCAGGTCATCGCCACCTACCAAGCGGAGGTAACCGCCACGAACTACCTGACGGCGTCTGCCATTTTGAGTGACAAGGCATGCCTCGGGGGACGCTTCACGACGCCCGACCAAGCACCCTCACTCGGGAGGATCCTCTTCCACCTGCTTCAGGAGTACGCCCGCCACGTCGGTCACCTCGACGTCGCCCGCGAGCTCATCGACGGCCAGACCGGCGAGTGAGGCCCAGGGAACTGCGGATGCATTGCGGGAAAGCCCTTAGGGTCCGTCTTCAAACGGATCTTGTCCAGAGCAGCAATGACGGGCCGGAGGTGTCCGCCACCGCCGTGAAGCGGGCGGTGCCGGCGCCGGATGTCCAGCGGCGGGCGACGCCGCTTCTCGTACGCCGTGAGCGGCTCGCCGTCGTCCACGCGCGGGATCGCGCGGGACGGCTGGTTCGGCGGTCCGGGTCAGGAGTGCTTGCCCATGCCCTTGATGGTCTCAGGCCGCGAACGGCGTCGGACGGGCCGCGGCGAGATCCGCCGCGCGAACCCGCACTTCATCCACCGTGGCGGTCCGGTACGAGCGGGCGGCGTCCAGCAGGGTGTTGAGCCGGGAGGCCACGAGTGTGGAGTCGACGCGGGTGGCGTCGGTAAGAGCCTGGTGGGCCGCGGCGGCACCCTGCTCCGGCTCGCCCTCGGTGAACAGTGCGGCGGCTAGGCCGATGCGGTCCATGACCTGCACCCGCTCCCGCGACCTGCTCTGGCGCCTGCGGCTGACGCATCCGCAGATCACTCAGGTCTGGGCGGACTCCACCTACGCCCGTGACCTGCTGCCCGCCTGGACCGCAGGCCACCTGTGGATGTCCCTGCGGCCCGTCCTGCGGCCCAAGGGCACCCGCGGCTTCGGTGGCCGGGGCGGCCGGTGGAACGATCACCGACCGTGCTCGACGGGATTCTGTTCCGGGTCCGCACCGGTATTCCGTGGCGTGACCTGCCGGAACGCTACGGCTCGTGGAAGACCATCTATGAACGGCATCGCCGCTGGTCGGCGGACGGTACCTGGGGCCGGCTCTTGCAGGCGGTCCAGGCCGACGCCGACCTTGCCGGGCGGATCGACTGGGGCATGGTCGGCGTCGACTCGACGTCCTGTGGCCCACCAGCACGCGGCCGGCGCCCGCAGGGCCAGGCCGCGGGTCCCGAAAGAAGGACGATGCCCCGGCACCACCGCCCTGATGAGGGACTCGGGCGGTCCCGGGGCGGTCTGACCTCCAAGATCCACCTCGCCGGTGAAGGCGGCTGCCACCCTATGGCTCTACTGATCACTCCAGATCAGTGGGGTGACGCCCCGCAGATGATGTTTTGGAACGGATCCGGGTTCCCCGCCCGCTGGGCGGACGGCCGCGGACCCGTGTCCTCTGACAAGTGATCTTGACCGGCTGCCAGGCGATATTGACCGGTGCGATCGAACCGCCCGTCGGTACGGTCAGCCCATGGAAGACCCACCCGAGAGCGTGGACCGCCACATCCTGGACCACCGGATCATCCTGGCGCTCAAGGCGATCATGGACGCGTCCGGCTGCACCCTCCATGAAGCGATTGACATCTTCGGGGTCCGATACGAGGAGCTCCGCCGCGACCGGCCGGAGAACTTCCAGGTGAGTCGCGAGGAGTACGGACGGGGCGTCTACACCTGACCTGCGGTCTTCCCACCGGTCAAACTCACCTGGCAAACAGTCAAGATCACTTGTCAGAGGACAACCCGGCCCGGTCATGTCAGTGGCGACAAGGCTTACAGCTCCCGCCGAAATCGCCGCTACCTGCGAAGACGGCGCATCAAGCACACGATCCCCGAGCCGAAGGACCAGCGTGCCAACCGCCGGCGCAGAGGCAGTACGGGCGGCAGACCTGCCGGCTTCGGCCGGGACCGCTACCGGCGACGCAACAAGGCCGAGCGGACCATCAACCGGCTCAAGAACTCCCGCGCGGTCGCCACCCGTTACGACAAGAGGGCCTATGTCTTTTACGGCACGGTCACCGCAGCGGCAGTCCGCTTATGGCTGCGCCCATGATCCGCCGGACAGCGCCTAGTAGTGCTTCGTTAGGTTCTGGGCCGTCTGCGGCGGCTTCGTTGGGTGGGTAGAGGGCGTCCGCAGGTGGTGCATGTACCGGTCCAGCACCTCAGCAGGTCCTGGAAGACGTCGAGGACCTGGCAGAGAGTCAGGCCGGTGTGGGGACTTTTGGGTCGATCCGCCGAAGGGTGAGGAAGGCCTGGGCGGCGGTGACGAGGGTGACGTGGTGGTGCCAGCCGCGCCAGGTGCGGCCCTCGGAGTGGTCCAGGCCCAGGCCGTGCTTGAGCTCGCGGTAGTCGTGCTCGATGCGCCAGCGCATCTTCGCCCACCGCACCAGGTCGGCGACCGGGGTGGTGACAGGCAGGTTGGTCACCCAGTAGCCGGTCGGCTCAGCCGCTTCTGCCGGCTGCTCGATCAGTCGGCAAGGAGATCCTGGACGTCCTGGAGGAGGCTGCCGTCGAGCAGGAACAGGCCCGGCAAAAGGGGGCGGCCCGCAGGGACAGAACGGGCAGGACGAGGGGAACGACCCCAAGAGGGGAGAACGGCGACGCGTCCGCCGACGCCGGGGGCTGCGTTTGAAGCAAGCTCTGCTCGGCAGGTCCCGGGGCGGGCTGACCAGCAAGGTCCATCTCGCCGGGGACCGCAGGTGCCGACCGCTGTCGCTCGTGCTGACCGCGGGACAGGCCGCCGACAGCCCGCAGTTCATCCCCGTGCTCTGCAAGGTGCGGGTCCGCCTGCCGGTCGGACATCCCCGAACCCGGCCCGGCGCCGTCGCCGGCGACAAGGCCTACTCCTCCCGAGCCAACCGCGCTTACCTGCGCAAACGGCACATCACAGCAGTCATCCCGGAGAAGAAGGACGCCGCCAACCGCACGAGGAAGGGCAGCCGAGCCGGCTGGCCTGTCAGTTTCAACGCCGAACTCTGAAGAGCGCAACACCGTCGAACGCCTGATCAACAAGCTCGAGGCTTGGCGGGGCATCGCGACCCGCTACGACAAGACACCCGAAAGCTACCTCGCTGGCCTCCACCTCCGCGCCTCGATGATCTGGATCAATGACCTCCTGCAGACACCCGACTGATCACGACGTCATACAGCCCCTAGGGGGTGTATGACAATTCCGGTCTGATCAGCGAGATTCGGCTGAGCTGGCAATCCGGAGACGCGCCGATCGGCTGGAGGGACTGGGCAGTGGCTACGAACGGCGGGCCAGTAGATGGGCGTCGAGGAAGCCCCGATCAGAGGATGGATCGTGGAGCAGCCGGGCGAAGGGATCGAGCCCAGCATCGCCCAGCAGTTCGGCGAGGCGATCCACCGGCCAGCTGTAGGCGGGCGCCACCTTGTGGTCGAACCGGACCGGTTCTTGTCCGTCGGTCCCGAAGAAGGAGACCAGGAGTAGACCGTCCGGTGCCAGGACGCGTACCTGTTCGGCGAGCAGCTCCGGTAGTTTCCCCGGAGGGGTGTGGATCATTGAGTAGTGGGCCAGTACGCCGCCGAGCGCGGCGTCCTCGATGGGCAGGGATTCCATCCGCGCCTCTTGGAAGCGCAGCGCCGGATGGGCCTGCCGGGCGTGGTCGACCATGCCGGGGGCAAGGTCTAGTCCGAAGGCGTCCAGGCCGAGTTCGTGCAGCATGGCTGTCAGATGTCCGGGCCCGCACCCGACGTCCGCTGTCCGCAGGTTGCCCGTCGCGCGCACCAGTTCGGCGAAGGTGCCGATCATGGCCCGGGAGAAAGGCTGTGTTTCCAGCCGGTTCGCGAACAGCGATGCGTACAGCTCGACGACACCGTCGTAGGCCGTCCTGGTCTCGTCCTGATGATTCGCCACGGGCAGGACTCTATAGCCGGTCTGATAATTGATCTTGTGGCAGGTCGAGGTGAGTTGACGGATGCGGCATGGAGGCGGATAGAGCCCCTTTTGCCTCAGGTGGACGGACGGGGCCGTCCGTGGCGTGATCACCGGCA
>NZ_JAFEXF010000033.1 GCF_016905445.1 Streptomyces sp. G44 | reverse complement strand
GTCGGAACCGGCGCTGCGGGAACAGGCGGCACGGCTGCGGGACCTGGTGGCCGCCGACGCGTCGCTGTCGGCCGCCGACGTGGGACACGCGCTGGTGACGACGCGGACGCCGTTCGAGCACCGCGCGGTGGTCCTGGGCGGCGGCCGTGCGGAGGCACTGGCCGGCCTCGACCTGGTGGCGGCGGGCGGCGCCTCGGAGCGGGTGGTTCGCGGGACGGCCACCGGCCCGGCGGGCCCGGTCGTCTTCGTGTTCCCCGGACAGGGCTCCCAGTGGCTGGGCATGGGGCGGCGGCTGTACGCGGAGTCGGCGGTCTTCGCCCGTGCGATCGACGCCTGCGAGCGGGCCCTGGCCCCCCATGTGGACTGGTCGCTGGTGGACGTGGTGCGCGGCGCGGAGTCGGCCGCGTCGCTGGAGCGGGTGGACGTGGTCCAGCCGGCGCTCTTCGCGATGATGGTGTCACTGGCGCGGCTATGGCGGTCGCTGGGAGTGGTCCCCGAGGCGGTGGTGGGGCACTCGCAGGGCGAGATCGCCGCGGCGTGCGTGTCGGGGGCGCTCTCGCTCCAGGACGCGGCGCGGATCGTCGCCCTGCGCAGCCGGGCCCTGACCGACCTGGCCGGCCTGGGCGGGATGAGCGCGGTGGCCGCGCCCGTCGCATGGGTCCGGGACCGGTTGGCGCGGTGGCCGGGACGGCTCTCCGCCGCCGCGGTCAACGGGCCCGCCTCGGTGGTGATCTCCGGGGACGACGAGGCGCTGGACGAGTTCGCCGAGATGGCGTCCGGTGACGGTGTCCGGGTGCGGCGGGTCAAGGTGGACTACGCGTCGCACTCCCACCACGTCGAGCGCATCCGCGCGCGTCTGGTCGCGGACACCGCGGGCGTCTCGCCGCGGGAGTCGGCGGTGAGGTTCTACTCCACGGTCACCGGCGGCCTCCTCGACGCCCGCGCGCTCGACGGCTCGTACTGGTACGACAACCTGCGCTCGATGGTGCGCTTCGGCGAGGTCGTCGAAGGCCTGATGCGGGAGCCCGGCGCCGTGTTCGTGGAAGTCAGCCCGCACCCCGTGCTCCAGGTCGCGATGGAGGAGTCCGCCGACGCGCTGGCCGTCCCCCCGACCGTGGTGAGCACCCTGCACCGGCAGGACGGGAGCGCGGGCAAGGTGCTGGCGTCGCTGGCCGAACTGCACGTGCGCGGTGTGCCGGTGGACTGGACGGCGCTCTTCACGGCGAGCCGGCCGCGCCGCGTCACCCTGCCGACGTACGCCTTCCAGCGTCGGCGGTACTGGCTGGCGGCGTCCGACGCCACCGGCGCGACGAGCGGCCCCGCCGCGGCAGCGGGTGCGCCGGGCGCGGGCGCAGGGGGAGCGGACCTGGGTTCGCAGGCGGCGGTCCTCGCGCTCGTGCGCGCCGAGACGGCGGCGCTTTTGAGCGCGAACGGTGTGGCTCTGACGGAGGCCGACCTCACGGCGCGGCCGAGCGCGACCTTCAAGGAGCTGGGATTCGACTCCTCGATGGCCGTGCGGCTGCGCAACCGGCTCACCGCGGCGGCCGCGGTACGGCTCCCGGCCACGGTCGCGTTCACCTACCCCACGGTGCGAGGGCTCGGTCTCCACCTCTTCTCCCTCCTGGAGCCCCGGGCCCCCGACGTCCCGGAACCGGGGGGAGCGACGAGCCCGGAAAGCCGCAGTGACGACGATTTGTACGCCTTGATCGAGCGCGGTTACGCGTAGCCGCACCGCACCCGTTCGTCCGAGAAACCTTTGAGGGAGTCCCTGGTGGAGGATGTCGACAAGCTCCGGACCTACCTGCGGCGTGCCGTCAGCGACGCGCAGGAGCTGCGCGCGCGCGTGCGGGAGCTGGAGGAGTCCGCGCACGAGCCCATCGCGGTCGTGGGCGTGGGGTGTCGCTTCCCGGGCGGGGTGACCTCCCCCGAAGGGCTGTGGGGAGTCGTGTCCGGCGGTGTGGACGCCATCGGCGACTTCCCGCGGGACCGCGGGTGGGACGTGGACGGGCTGTACGACCCGGATCCCGGTGCGCGGGGGAAGACGTACGCGCGCACCGGCGGCTTCCTGACCGATCTCGCGGAGTTCGACGCGGAGTTCTTCGGCATCAGCCCGCGCGAGGCGCTGGCGATGGACCCGCAGCAGCGGCTGATGCTGGAGACGTCGTGGGAGGCGCTGGAGCGGGCGGGCATCGACCCGACCGGGCTGCGGGGTTCGGCGACCGGGGTGTTCACCGGGCTGTACGCCGTCGACTACGGCCCGCGGATGGGCGACGGGGCGGCCGGCGACGTGGAGGGCTACGCGCTGGCGGGCACGTACACCAGCGTGGCCTCGGGACGGGTGGCGTATGCCCTGGGTCTTGAGGGCCCGGCCGTGTCGACCGACACCGCGTGCTCGTCGTCGCTCGTCGCCGTCCACCAGGCCATGCACTCCCTGCGGTCCGGGGGGTGCACGCTGGCGCTGGCCGGCGGGGTGTCGACCCTGTCGACCCCGGGACTGCTCGTGGAGTTCGCCCGGCAGCGGGGTCTGTCGCCGGACGGCCGGTGCAAGGCGTTCGCGGACGCGGCGGACGGCACCGGTTTCTCCGAGGGCACGGGCGTCCTGGTGCTGGAGCGCCTGTCGGACGCGCGGCGCAACGGGCGACGGATCTGGGCGGTCATCCGGGGCGCGGCGGTCAACCAGGACGGGGCGTCCAACGGACTGACCGCGCCGAACGAACTGGCGCAGCAGCGGGTGATCCGGGCGGCGCTGGCGGACGCTCGGGTACGGGCGGACGACGTGGACGTGGTGGAGGCCCACGGGACGGGCACGTCCCTGGGCGACCCGATCGAGGTGGAGGCGCTGCTGGCCGCCTACGGGCAGGGCCGCGACCCCGGGAACCCGCTGTGGCTGGGCTCGCTGAAATCGAACATCGGCCACACCCAGGCCGCCGCGGGCGTCGGCGGAGTCATCAAGATGATCATGGCGATGCGGCACGGGGTGATGCCCCGGACCCTGCACGTGGACCGCCCGACGACGCACGTGGACTGGTCGGACGGGACGGTGGAACTGCTGACCGAGGCCAGAAAGTGGCCTGGCGCGCCGGGACGGCCCCGGCGCGCGGGGGTGTCGTCCTTCGGCATCAGCGGCACGAACGCGCACCTGATCCTCGAACAGGCGCCGGAGCAGGAGCCGGGCCCGGCCGCGCCGACGCCCGGCACCGGCGAGCGGGCGCCCGGTCCGGTGGGCGGGCCTGTCCCCTGGGCGCTGTCGGCGCGCTCGGAACACGCGCTACGGGCGCAGGCACGGAAGCTGCGCGCGTTCGCCGCCGCCCACCCGGAACTCGGCATCGCCGATGTGGGGTGGTCGCTGGCGTCGAGCCGGGCCGGTCTCGAACACCGTGCGGTGGTGCTGGGCCGCGGCCGCGACGAGCTGCTGAGCGGCCTGGCGGCGCTCGGCGAGGGCGCGGAGACGGCCGGGCTGGTGCGTGGCGTCGCCGGGGAGCCCGGTGAGCGCGTCTTCATGTTCCCGGGGCAGGGCACGCGGTGGGCGGGTGCGGCACGGGAGCTGTACGACACCTTCCCCCTCTTCGCGCAGAGCCTCGACGAGGTCTGCGAACACTTCGGCGCCCATCTGCCCTTCCCCCTGAAGCCCCTGCTCCTGGCGGACGAGCCGGCGGGCCGGGAGCGCACCGACATCACGCAGGCGGCGCTGTTCGCGCTCCAGGTCAGCCTGTACCGGCTCCTGACGCGGTACTGCCCGCGGCCGGACCGCCTGATCGGCCACTCCGTCGGCGAGATCGCCGCCGCCCACGTGTCCGGAGTCCTCGACCTGTCCACCGCGACCAGGCTCGTGGCCGCGCGCGGCCGGGTCATGCAGAAGGTCGGCGAGCGCGGCGCGATGCTGGCCGTACGCGTCGGCGAAACCGACGTGAGCGCCCTGCTCGGCCCGTACCGCCGTGTCGGCGTCGCCGCCGTCAACGGTCCGGATTCGGTGGTGGTGTCGGGTCTGCGCGACGAGGTCCACGCCCTGCGGGACCGGCTGGCCGAAGGCGGCACATCCGCGAAACTGCTCGACGTCGACCACGCCTTCCACTCGCCGCTCATGGATCCGGTACTGGCGGAGTTCGCGGAATCCATCGGCGAGCTCTCCGCGGGGGAGATGGCGATTCCGGTCGTCTCGACCAGGCTGGGCCGTGACGCCACCCTCCAGGAGCTGTCGTCCGCCGCGTACTGGGTGGCCCACGTCCGCGAACCCGTGCGTTTCCACGACGCGGTGGAGTGCGCCCGCGCGGCCGGCGCGAACGTCTTCCTGGAGGTGGGACCGGGAGCGACGCTCACGAGCATCACCAAGGAGGCCTTCGCCGGTGCGGGCGTGAGCGACGCACTGGTCGTGTCCGCGGCACGGCGGGGCCGCCCCGGAGCGGCGGCACTGACCGACGCGCTGGCCCATCTGCACGTACGCGGCGTGCCCGTGCGCTGGGAGGCCCTGTTCGGGACGTGTCAGCAGGTGGACCTCCCCACGTACGCGTTCCAGCGGCAGCGCTACTGGATGGACGCCCCTGTCGGGACGGGACCGGCGGACCTCGGCTCCGCCGGCCTCTCGGCGCCGGGCCATCCGCTCCTGGGTGCCGTGGTGGACCACCCGGGCACCGACGAGGTGGTGTTCACCGACCGGTGGTCCCTGCGCACCCACGAGTGGCTGGCCGACCACGCCGTGTTCGGCGCGGTCGTCGTACCCGCCACGGCCCACCTGGACCTGGCGCTGTCGGTGGGCGGCTTCGTGGGCTGCGCCGCGCTCGAGGAACTCTCCCTGGAAGCCCCCCTGATCCTCCCCGACTCGGGCGACGTGCAGGTACGCGTCGTCGCCGGCGCGGCGGACGAGGCCGGACGCCGCTCCCTGGACGTGTACGCGCGCCCCGGCGAGGACGGCCGGACGCCGGGCGGCTGGACGCCGGGCGGCTGGACCCGTCACGCGAGGGGGACTTTGGCACCGGACTCCTCGCGGACGACCGCGGGGACCGATGAGACGCGCCCGCCCGCCGTGTGGCCGCCGGCCGGGGCGCGGAGACTCGACATCGACGGCCTCTACGACACGCTCGCGGACGCGGGCTTCGACTACGGCCCGACGTTCCGCGGACTGCGGGAGGTCTGGAGGCAGGGCGATGATCTCCACGCCCTCGCCACACTGCCGGAGGGTGCCGCCGACGGGGCCGGGAGCGGGTTCGCCCTGCATCCGGCGCTCATCGACAGCGTGCTGCACGCGGCATTCGCGGGCGGTGTCGTCGAGGTGACGGGCGGTCAGGGCCTGCTGCCCTTCTCGTGGTCCGGGGTGGACCTGACCGGGCGGTGCGGCCCGAGCGTGCGGGTCCGGCTCTCCCCGGTGGGCGAGGGCGTCGTGTCCCTGGCGGTCACCGACGAGCACGCGAACCCGGTCGCCCGCGTCGACGCGCTGACGTTCCGCCCGGCGAGCGCCGAGCAGCTGCGCGCGGCGCGCGGCGGGCAGGAACGATCCCTCTACGAACTGCGGTGGCGGCCGGTCACGCGGGACGAGCGGCAGACCCACCCGGGACGGTGGGGCCTTCTCGGCGCGCGGAACGGCCTGGCCTCCCGGCTCCTTGGAGCGGCGGACGGGAGCGTCGTGCTCCACACGTCCATGGACGAGGTCCTCGCGGAAGCGGCACCCGAGCACATCGTCCTGTGCCTGGACGACTTCGTGGCCGCCGGCCCCGACCCGCTCACCGCGGTCGGCGATGCGGGCAAGCTCCTGCTGGAGTGGGTCCAGCGGTTCCTCGCCGCCCGGACGCACGCCGGATCCACGCTGGTCGTCCTGACCCGCCTCGCCCTCGACACCGGTGCGGGGGAGGGCGTCGAAAGCCTGCCCGGCGCCGGCGCCTGGGGCCTGATCCGGTCCGCGCAGACGGAGCACCCCGGCAGGTTCCGCCTGGTGGACGTCGACGACCAGGAGTCCTCCTGGGCACGCGTGCCGGACGCCCCGGCCATCGGTGAGGACCAACTGGCGCTGCGCGACGGCGTGTACCTCGTCCCCCGCATGGCGCCGGCCGCGCCCGCCGGCCACCGGATCGAGCCGCCGGCCGACGGAACCCACCGGCTGGGCATCCCGGACAGGGGCACGCTGGAGAACCTGACGTGGGTGCCGTGCCCCGAGGCGCGAGCGCCCCTGACGAGCGGGCAGGTCCGCATCGCCGTTCACGCGGCGGGGCTCAACTTCAAGGACGTCACGATCGCCCTGGGCCTGGTGAACAGCACGGTCGCCGACGCCCCGATCGGCCTCGAAGGCGCCGGAGTGGTCACCGAGGTGGCGGCCGACGTGACACGCCTTTCGCCGGGAGACCGGGTGACCGGCGTCTTCAACGGCGCCTTCAGCCGCGTCGCCGTGGCGGACAGCCGGATGCTCACACACGTCCCGGACGGATGGAGCCACGCCGAGGCGGCGTCCATACCGACCACCTTCCTCACCGCCTACTACGCGCTCTTTCGCCTGCGCAACCTCAAGAAGGGCCAGCGGATCCTCATCCACGCCGCGGCCGGCGGCGTCGGGATGGCCGCCGTCCAGCTGGCCAAGCACGTCGGCGCCGAGATCTACGCGACCGCGAGCCCGGCCAAGTGGCCCGCCCTGCGCGCCCTGGGCCTGGACGACGAGCACCTGGCATCGTCGCGCGACCTGGAGTTCGCGGAGAAGTTCCGGCGCTCCACGGGCGGTCGCGGGGTGGACTTCGTACTGAACTCCCTCGCGCACCGCTTCGTCGACGCCTCACTGACGCTGCTCCCCCGGGGCGGCGACTTCGTCGAGATGGGCAAGACGGACATCCGCGATCCCCGCCGGGTGGCGGCCGATCACCCCGGAGTCGCCTACGAGGCCTTCGAGCTGTACGACGCGGGCCCCGACGCCCTCCAGGAGATGTTCCGGGCCGTCATGGAACTCTTCGCCGACGGGCGGATCCGGCTGAACCCGATCTCCGTACGGAACATCCGTGACGCGCGCAGGACGTTCCGCGAGATGAGCCAGGGCCGCCACATCGGCAAGCTCGTCCTTGAGGTGGCCGACGACTTCGGCGGCGGCACCGTACTGGTCACCGGCGGTACCGGAGGCGTGGGCGCACTGGTGGCACGGCACCTCGTCGCCGCGCACGGCGTACGCAGCCTGGTCCTCGCGAGCCGTCGGGGCCCGGCGGCCGAGGGGGTGGCCGAGCTGGTCGCCGACCTGGAGGGCGCGGGCGCCGCGGTCCGGGTCGTGGCATGCGATGTCGCGGACCGGGCCGCCGTGGCGGACCTGCTCGCGGACATGCCCCCCGCGTATCCGCTGACGGCGGTCGTGCACGCGGCGGGCGTACTGGCGGACGGCACGGTCGAGTCGATGACGGCCGAGAGCCTCGACCACGTGCTGCGCGCCAAGGTCGGCGGAGCGGTCAATCTGCACGAGCTGACCAGGCGGCACACCCTGTCGGCGTTCATCCACTTCTCCACCGTCGCCGGCACGCTCGGCACCGCGGGGCAGGCGAACTACGCCGCGGCGAACGTGATCCTGGACGCCCTGGCGGTCCGGCGCAGGGCATCCGGCCTGGCCGGCACCTCACTGTGCTGGGGCTGGTGGGAGCAGAGCAGCGGCATGACCGGCGGCCTGGACCGGGCCGATCTGTCCAGGCTCCGGCGCACCGGCATCGCGCCGATGCCGACCGCCGAGGCACTGGCCCTGTTCGACGCGGCCTGCGCGCTCGACGAGCCGGTCCTGATCCCCGCCCGGGTGGACATCGCCGCCCTGCGGAACAGGACCGGTGAGGAGCCGCCGCCCCTGCTGCGCGACCTCGTCGACGCCGGCCGCCCGCGCCGCGGCAGGGCGGGCGCGCCCAAGGACGGCGGCGCGCACGGCCTGGCCGCCGGGCTGGCCGCCCTGCCGGCGGACGAGGCGGAGGAAGCCGTACTGGACTACGTCCGCGATCAGGTCGCCGTCGTGCTCGGGCACCCGTCCGCCGCGGCCGTCGACGTCGACCAGGCGTTCACGCAGCTCGGATCCGACTCGCTGACCTCGGTCGAACTCTGCAACCGCCTGGCTTCCGCGACCGGACTGCGCCTGCCCTCCACCCTCGTCTTCAGCTACCCGACACCTCGCGAGCTGGCCGAGCACCTGTCCGGCCTGCTGCGCCCGGAGCCGGGGCCGGAGCCGGACGACGCCGACGACGCGGCGCCGGGTGCGGACGAACTGTCGGACATGGACCTGGAAGCACTGGTCGGCCTGGCTCTGGATGAGAAGAGGTAAGTGACATGACCGACTCCGCGGACCGCACGGCGGACGGCACGGACCGGGTCCAGCGTGCGCTCCGCACGCTGCTCGAAGAGCGCGACCGCCTCCGGCGGGAGAACGACGCCCTGCGAGCCGGCCGCGGCGAGCCCATCGCCGTGGTGGCCATGGCGTGCCGCTACCCGGGAGGCGTCTCGACGCCCGAGGAACTGTGGGACCTGCTCCGCGAAGGCCGTGACGTCATGGCGGAGTTCCCGAAGGACCGCGGGTGGCGGGACGTGTACGACCCGGACCCCGACGCCGTCGGCACCTCGTACGCGGGCCGGGGAGGCTTCCTGAGCGACGCGGCCGGCTTCGACGCGGGCTTCTTCGGCATCAGTCCCCGTGAGGCGCTGGCGATCGACCCGCACCACCGCCTGCTCCTGGAGACGTCGTGGGAGGTCTTCGAGCGGGCCGGCATCGTCCCCGCCGACGTGCGCGGAGCCGAGGTCGGCGTCTTCTCCGGCGTCAGCTCGTCCGAGTACGGGTGGCGTTTCCTGGAGGGCGGCCAACAGGATCTGGAGGGCTACCTGCTGTACGGCAGCGCGCTGAGCGTCGCCTCCGGCCGGGTGGCGTACGAACTGGGCCTGACCGGACCGGCGGTGTCGGTGGACACGGCGTGTTCGTCGTCGCTGGTGGCCCTGCACATGGCGGCGCAGTCACTGCGGTCGGGGGAGTGCACGCTCGCGCTCGCGGGCGGGGCGACGGTGATGTCGACGCCCTCGTTCTTCGTGGAGTTCGCCCGGCAGCGCGCCCTGTCGGCCGACGGCCGGTGCAAGGCCTTCGCGGACGCGGCCGACGGGACCGGCTGGGCCGAGGGGGTGGGCGTACTGCTGCTGGAGCGGCTGTCCGACGCCCGCCGCAACGGCCACCCGGTGCTCGCCGTCCTGCGGGGCTCCGCCGTGAACCAGGACGGGGCCAGCAACGGTCTCACCGCGCCCAGCGGCCGCGCCCAGGAGAAGGTGATCCGCAAGGCGCTGGCCAACGCGGGGGTGTCGGCCTCCGAGGTCGACCTGGTCGAGGCCCACGGCACCGGAACCAGGCTGGGGGACCCCATCGAGGCCGGTGCGGTCCTCGCGACGTACGGGCAGGGCCGGGCGGCGGGCAGGCCGCTCTGGCTGGGCTCCCTGAAGTCGAACATCGGTCACTCCATCGCCGCCGCGGGCGTCGGCGGGGTCATCAAGTCCGTGCTGGCCCTGCGCCACGGCTACCTGCCCAAGACCTTGCACGTGGACGCGCCCTCACGGCACGTGGACTGGGCCTCCGGTGACGTCGAACTCCTGGTGGAGGGGCGCGAGTGGGCCCCGGCGGACGGTCCGCGGCGCGCCGGTGTGTCGTCGTTCGGGGTCAGCGGCACCAACGCGCACGTGATCCTGGAGGAGGAGCCGCCGCGGGAGCCACCGCACGACCCCGCGCAGGACCCGGCACAGGAGCGCGCGGCCGGCCCGGGCGGTGTCGGCGGCCTCGTGCCGTGGGTGGTGTCGGGCAGGAGCGCGGCGGCCCTGGAACAGCAGGCGGGCACGTTGCGCGCGTTCGTCGCCGCCGCTCCGGACCTCGACGTCACCGACGTCGGCGGGTCCCTGGTGTCGAGCCGCTCACGCTTCGAGCACCGCGCGGTGGTGCTCGGCCGCGGCCGTGACGAGCTGCTGAGCGGCTCGGCGGCGCTGAGCGAGGGCGCCGAGTCCACGGGGGTCGTGCGGGGCGTCGCCGGGAAACTCGGCCGCGTCACCTTCGTGTTCCCCGGCCAGGGGTCGCAGTGGGCCGGCATGGGCCGGCAGCTGTACGACAGCTTCCCGGTCTTCGCGCGCTCCCTCGACGCGTGCGCGGCCGCGCTGTCCGAGTGGGTCGACTGGTCGCTGCTCGACGTGGTGCGCGGCGCGGAGGGCGCGCCGACCCTGGAGCGGGTGGACGTCGTGCAGCCGGCGCTGTTCTCCGTGATGGTGTCCATGGCCGCCCTGTGGCGGTCCTGGGGCGTGGAACCGGCCGCGGTGGTGGGACACAGCCAGGGCGAGATAGCCGCCGCCCACGTGTGCGGCGCGCTGTCCCTGCGGGACGCCACCAAGGTCGTGGCGCTGCGCAGCAAGGCCCTGGTGGACGTGATCGGCCACGGCGGCATGGCGTCGGTCGCGGAGTCCGCGGCCTTCGTGGAACAGCGCCTCGCTCCGTGGAGCGACCAGGTGAGCGTCGCCGTGATCAACGGCCCCCGCTCGGTGGTGGTGTCCGGGGAGCCGGACGCGCTCGACGAGTTCGTCGAGAAGATGCGGGCCGACGGCGTCCAGGCCCGGCGGATCTCGGTCGACTACGCCTCCCACTCCCACCATGTGACCCGGGTCCGGGACCACGTGCTCGGCGCGCTGTCCGACGTGCGCCCCACGACGTCGGCGCTTCCCTTCTGCTCGACCCTGTACGGCGAGACCACCGACACCGCGAAGCTGACCGGCGACTACTGGTACGACAACCTGCGCGAGAAGGTCCTCTTCGAACCCTCCGTCCGACGGCTGGCCGCCGACGGCTTCCGGGTGTTCGTCGAGATGAGCCCGCACCCCGTCCTGACCGTCCCGGTGCAGGAGATCGTCGAGGACGTGGACGACGCGCTGGTCCTCTCGTCCTCGCGGCGGGACCGGGACGAGGTGGAGTCCCTGATCGGCTCGCTGGCCCAGCTGCACGTGCGGGGCGGAACCGTGCACTGGGACGCCCTGTTCGGTACGCGCCGGCGGGTCGATCTGCCGACGTACGCCTTCCAACGGCAGCGGTACTGGCTGAGCTCCTCGCACACGACGGTGGAGGCGGCCTCGACACAGATCCCGTCCGCGGCCGATGACCACATCGTCTCCCTGGCGGACAGGATCGCCGGCCTCACCGACGACGACGCGAGAGCCTTCGTCCTCGACCACGTCCTGGAGAAGGTCGCCGTCGTGCTCGGACACTCCTGCGGTGACTCCGTCGGCCCCGACCAGGAGTTCAAGGAGCTCGGATTCGACTCGCTGCTGTCGGTGGAGCTGAGCAAGCGCCTGACCGCGTCCACCGGAATCAAGCTGCGGGCGAACACGGTGCTGCGGTACCCGTCGCCGCGACGGGTCGCCGAGCACGTCACGGCCTCGATGGCCAAGCGCGGAGCGCGGTGAACCGGCGGTCCCGCGGGCGCTCGTATCCCCGCGGGACCGTCCCGCCGGCGAGACACCGCAAGGCCGGCGGCGGTGTGTCCCGCCGGGCACCGACTTGTCTTGAACGGCCGCATCACTTCCCGGAAGGTGGGGCCGATCCGTGAGTTCCTCCGGTTCCCGGGCCTGTCTGCTTCAAGGGGTTGATTTCTGTGCGTTCGTTCGGTGCGTCGTCTGCGCATAAAGGGATGTGGCGGGCGCAGGAAATGTTTCCCGACACGTTGAACCATGCGCTGACCATGTGGGACGTGGACGGTGAACTGGACACGGCGGTCATGGAATCCACGTTCCTGCAGGTGATGGACGAGGCGGAGGTACTGCGCGTCAATTTTGTCGACGGCGAGGGGGGACTGCGCCTGGTGCCCCGCGAACTGGGGGACTGGCGGCCGTTCTTCCTGGACGTGAGCGCCGGGGCCGACCCGGAGCAGGAGGCACGCGAGGCACTGGCCGATGTGTTGCGGCAGCCGTTCGACCTGGAGCGGGACCTGCTCTTCCGGCTGGGCGCGGTCAAGCTCGGGGTGGCTCGCTTCCTCGTGGTGATCGCCTACCACCACCTCATATCGGACGGCTTCGGCTCGGGCGGGCTCCTTTCGCGGCGCCTGGCCGAGGTGTACACGGCGCTGGCGCGGGGCGAGAGGGCACCGGAGCCGGCGCACCCGTGGGACGCCGGGTCGTTCGCGGCCCAGGCGGCGGAGTACGTCGCCTCCCCGAAGGCCGGCGAGGACACGGAGTTCTGGCGGGACTACCTGAAGGACGCCCCCGCACCGGCCCGGGTACCGCGCGTCGCCCTGTCCGAGGCGCAGCGGTCCGTGCTGGACGAACCGACGGGCAGCGCCGACCGCTGGGGCGAGCTGACCGAACCCCTCGGCATGGTGAGCCGCACGCTGAGCGTCGGGCGCGCCGAGGCGGACGCGTGGGCCGAGACCGCGGCGTCCATGGGCGTGTGGACGTCGTCGATGCTGACCGCCGCCGCCGCCGTGTTCTTCCGGCACCGCTGCGACCGCCCCGAGTTCCTCCTCTCGCTGGCCGTGAGCAACCGGGTCGGAGTGGCCGGCCGGACGCCCGGCCTCACGGTGAACGTGGTGCCGGTGCGGGTGAGGGTTCCGCTCGGCGCGACCTTCACCGAGATCGCCGACGCGATCGGTGACGAGACGTACGACATCTTCGACCACACCGCCTGCCACTACTCGGAGATCCAGCGTGCGAGCGGCACCGCCCTGGACGCCCGCGGCAACTTCGGCGCCGTCATGAACGTCGTCGACTTCGTGGAGCAGCTCCACTTCGCGGACAGCCCGGCGCGCTACCTCGGCGGGACGACCGGTGTGTTCGACGAACTGTCGATCGCCGTCTACGGCGACGGGACCGCCGACAGCGACCTGTTCATCCGGCTCGACGCCCCCGCGAGCCTGTACTCCCGCGCGGAGCTGCGCTTCATCGGCGAGGACCTGATCGCGTACGTCCGTGCCGCGGTGGCCGCCGGCGGGCAGCCGGTCGGCGCGCTGGCCGGGGTGGTCGGCGCCGGGCCGGACCGGCTCGTGACGGCGCCGGAGGACACGGACGCGCAGGGGCCGCGGGTGACGGTCGCGGAGCTGTTCGCCCGCCAGGTGGCGCGGGACCCCGATGCCGTCGCGGTGGTGTCCGGGGACGCGGCCCTCTCCTACCGCGAGCTGGACGAGCGCTCCAGCCGCCTGGCCGGGGCGCTGCGCCGCCGGAACGTCGGACCCGAGACGGTCGTGGCCGTGGCCATGCCGCGCTCGGCGGACCTGGTCGTCGCCCTGCTGGGCGTGGTGAAGGCGGGCGGGGCCTGTCTGCCGGTCGATCCGGCGCTCCCGGCCGAGCGGATCGGGCCGGTGGTCGAGGACGCGTCGGCGCGCATGCTGCTCACCGACGCGCGGACCGCCCGACTGCTGCCCTCCGGCCTCGGTGTCCCGGTGGTCGCGTGCCCCGACGTGGCCGCGGACACCGGCGGGGCCGACAGCGGTGGCACGGGACAGACACCCTTCGCACCGCGCCAGGACAGCCTGCTGGCCATGTCGTACGGATACGCGCCGACCGGCGAGACCACCGCGGTCGCCGTCACCCACGGCAACCTGCGGCGGTTCGTCCAGGACCACGGCCTGCGGGGCGCCGAAGGCACGGTGCTGTGGCATGCGCCGCACACCGCCGACGTGCTCGCCATCGAGGTGTGGGCGCCGCTGCTGAACGGCGGCCGGGTGGCCGTGGCCCCTCCCGGGGAGCTGGACACCGACGCGCTCGACCAGGCGCGGGCGGCTCACGAGATCTCCTCGGTGTGGCTGCCCGCGGGCCTCTTCTCCGCGATCGCGGCCGAGCGCCCCCAACTCCTCGCCGGGCTGCGCGTGGTGTGGACCGGCGGCGACCGCGTGCCGGCGGCGGCGCTGCGCCGGGTGCGCGAGGCCTGCCCCGGGCTGACGGTCCTCGACGCCCGCGGCCGGGTGGGCACGTCCGGCTTCGCCGCGTCCGCCCGCCACGTCCTGGGTCCGGGACTCGCGCCCGTCCCCGCCGGTGTGACCGGAGAGCTGTACGTCGCCGGGCCCGGTGTGGCGCGCGGATACCCCGGGCGTCCCGGGGCGACCGCGCAGAGCTTCGTGCCCTGCCCGTTCGGCCCGGCGGGCGCACGGATGCACCGGACCGGTGACCGGGCGCGGTGGGCCGCCGACGGACGGCTGGAGTACGTGGGCGGTGCCGGTACGCGGACAGATGTACGCGGCGTCCGCGTTGAGCTGACCGAGGTGGAGGAGGTCCTGTCCGAGCACAGCGGCCTGGCCCGGTCGGTGGTGGTCGTCCGGCGGGACGACGCCGGGCAGCGGCGTCTGGCGGCCTACGTGGTCCCGGTGGGAGGCCGGGCCGTCACGGCTGAAGAGCTGCGCCGGTTCGCCGCGGGGCGGTTGCCCGAGACGATGGTGCCGTCGGTGTTCACGGTCCTCGACAGCCTGCCGGTGAGCGCCGACGGGGGAGTGGACCGGGCGGCGCTGCCGCAGCCCGCGTTCGACGACGGCACGTACCGCGCACCGCGCGACGAGACCGAGCGCATCCTGGCCGCCGCCTTCGCCGAGGTGCTCGAACTGGACCGGGTCGGCATCGACGAGGACTTCTTCGACCTCGGCGGCAACTCGCTGCGGGCGATCAGGCTGGTCGGTCTGATCCGGTCGGAGCTGAACCAAGAGGTGTCGATCCGCCGCCTGTTCGCGGCGCGCACCGTCACCGGGCTGTCGGACATGTGGAAGGACCTCACGCGGTCCAGCCGGCCGGCCCTGCGCAGGAGGACGAAGGAGGGCGCGGTCGTCTGAGCGGGCGGCGACAGGGCCTTTCGGTGTGCGGCGGACTCATGTCCGCCGCACACCGAAAGGCCCTGTCGCCGTTTTCGACCATGGAGGGGGTGTGAGGGGCGGGGTGTGAGCACGAGGGGAGTTGGGTCGCTGCTGGAGTGTTTCTTGAGCGGTCGGTGTGGGCCGGGGGGCCGGGCATGGTGGCACATGTACGGGGTGGCGTACAGGGGTGGGGGGTGGGTGTCGGCTTGGGCGGTGAGTGGTGGGCCGGGGGGCTTGTCGGCCCTTGTCGTGCTGGTGGTGGCGTCCTTACGGTGACGTCGCAGTGCCGGGGTCGCCCCTGGTGCCGGATGTCCCGTTGACCGGGTGTCCCGTCGACCGGGTGTCCCGTCGACCGGACAGTGTCGGCCGGTGGCCCGTGTCCGGTGTCTTCGTTTCCGGTCCGGCGATGCCTCATTCCCCGTAGCCCGATGTCGCTTAAGGACGGTGCCAGGTGAGCACGAACCCATTTGATGACGAGGACGGCCGCTTCTACGTCGTGGTCAACGGCGAGGAGCAGCACTCTCTGTGGCCGGTGTTCGCCGAGGTGCCGGCGGGCTGGCGTGTGGTCTTCGGTGAGGCGGCCCGGGCGGAGTGCCTGGAGTACGTCGAGCGGAACTGGACCGACCTGCGTCCCAAGAGCCTGCGCGAGGCCATGGCCGCGGAGTGAACACCCCCCAATGCGGGGCGAGTTGACGCGCGAGCCGGTGACACACCGGCCGGTGCGCTCCGGACACCGGAAACCTCTCACTTTTGGAGTCAGCCAATGATCCTTCAGGGAAAGCGGGTCGCCCTGCCCCCGGAGCCCGTCGTCCACCGGCAGTTCGAGGCGCACGCGGAGGCCACCCCCGACGCCGTGGCCGTCTTCTGCGCCGGCCGGCAGCTGACGTACGCGGAGCTGGACGCGAAGGCGAACCGGTTCGCGCACTTCTTGGTGGCACGCGGACACGGCCGGGGGGCGAAGGTCGGTGTCTGTCTCGACTACTCGCTCGACATGCTCGTCGCCATCCTCGGCACGCTGAAGGCGGGCGCGGCCTACGTACCGTTCGACCCGGCCTACCCCGCGGCGAGACTGCGGCTGCTGCTGGACCAGGTGCCCGGTCTCGCCCTGATCGTGGTCTCTCCGGAGACGGCCGGGCTGGTGGAGTCCACGGATGCCGCGGTCGTCGACCTGGAGCAGCTCTCCGGTCTGCTGGAAGCGCTCCCGCCCAGCGCTCCCGGCGTCGCGGTCACCGGCGACGACGTGTGCTACGCGGTCTTCACGTCCGGATCGACCGGCACACCGAAACTGACCGCGGTGCGGCACGAGGGCTGGTTCAACCTGATGAACTGGCTCACGCTCGAATACGGCCTGCACAGCGGGTCGCACAACCTGGTCGTCAGCGCGTTCGGATTCGACCTCTCCCAGCGCAGTCTGCTGACGCCGCTGTTCTGTGGCGCCACCCAGTACCTCATGGCGAGCCGCAACTTCGACGCCCTGATGGCCTACCGCATGCTGGCCGACCACGGGATACGCACCGTGCACTGCGCCTCCAGCACGCTGTACCTGCTGGTGGACTGGGAGACCGCACGCGGTGGCGACGTGCTCGCCGGTCTCGACTACATGCTGTTCGGCGGGGAGCCGCTGAAGGTCGAGCGGATCGCCACCTGGGCGCACCGCGAGGGCAACACCTGTACCCTCCTGCACCAGTACGGGGTCGCCGAGTGCACGGATGTCGCCACGTCGTACGACCTTGCCGCGTACCGGCCCGGCGAACAGGACATCCCGCCGGTCGGCAGGCCGGCCTACAACACGGACATCCACCTCCTCGACGAGCGGTCGCGCCCCGTCGGGCCGGGGGAGTACGGCGAGATCTGCATATCCGGGGCCGGCGTGGGAGCGGGCTACCTCAACGGCACCGGGCCCGAGAACGAGAAGTTCACGACGGTCGTGGTCGACGGCGCGCCGCGCAGGCTGTACCGCACGGGTGACCGCGGACACGCGACCGAGGCCGGTGAACTCGTCGTCGCCGGCCGGATGGACGCGCAGGTGAAGGTGCGGGGCATGCGCATCGACCCCACCGATGTCGAGCGCGCGCTCGGCAGGCTGGCCGGGGTCCGCGAAGCCGCGGTGGTCGTCACCCACGACACCTCCGGCGAGGCCGAGCTGACGGCGTTCGTGGTCCCGTCGGCGAACGAGCTCACCGAGGACGATCTGCGCACCCGCCTCCTGAGGGCGCTGCCGCGGAACATGGTCCCCGCCGCATTCGTGAATGTCCTGCGCATTCCCCTGAGCCCGCACGGAAAAGTCGACCGCGCGGCCCTGGTCGAAACACACCGGAAGCTGTACGCCGGCAGCGGCACGGCGGCATGAGCAAACAGCCTTGCCGACAACCGAGAGGACTGTGATGATTGCCGACAGGGTGCGCGCCATATGGTGCCGGGAACTCCAGCGCGACGACATTTCTGTCGATGACGATTTCTTCGCCGTCGGGGGTCAGTCCCTGATCATGACGAGGATCCAGATCGCCTACATCGACGAGCTGGGCGTCGAGGTCGCCATGGACCGGATGTACCTCAACCCCACGATTGCCTCGATCTCCGACTACATCGAGTCCATGGATTCGGTTGCGTCGTAACCCATGGCCGGATTGGTTCCGCAGTCTTCCCCGTCCATGATGTGCGGTCCGGAATCATGCGCGTCATGCGACTTTGGTCCGCGGCAGCGGTGATTCCGCTCGCTGTGTCGACAGTGCTCCACCGCAATTGCTCTCCCGGCGACGGCCGTGGGGAATTCTGAATCCAATCTGGTACGAGAGGTGCCGTCATGTACGACGCAATTGTCATCGGTGCCCGCTGTGCGGGTTCGCCGGCAGCCATGCTGCTCGCCCGGCAGGGATATCGCGTCCTGCTGCTGGAGAAAGCGAAGTTCCCGCAGGACACGCTGTCCTCGCACTACATCCACCAGCCGGGCGTGGCGTTGCTCGACCGCTGGGGGCTGCTCGACGAACTCCGCGACGCCGGTTGCCGGCCGATCAACCACCAGAGCTATGAGGCGCTCGGGGTCAGGCTGGAGGGGTTCTCCCTGCCGGTCGACGGCCATCGGACCACGTACGCGCCGAGGCGGTTCGTGCTCGACCCGATTCTGGCGCGCGGGGCCGTGGCCGCCGGGGTGGAGTTCCGCGAGTCCTGTGCCGTCAACGACCTGCTCCACGAGGGCGACCGGGTCGTCGGGGTGCGGTACACGACGCCCGGCGGCACCGAGGCGACGGAGCGCGCGCGACTGGTCGTCGGTGCGGACGGCATGCGCTCACTGGTGGCGCGCAAGGCCGGTGCGCCGAAGGTCGTCGAGCGCCCGCGGATGACGTGCGCCTACTACAGCTACTGGGACGGCGTCCCCGCCGACTTCGAGCTGTACGAGCGGCCGGGCCGCTGGATCGCCCTCGCGCCCACCAACGACGGCCTCACGCTGATCATGACGTACTTCCCGCAAAGCGAGTTCTCGCAAGTCCGCGCCGCGGGGGTGGAAGCCTCCTATCTCGAAGCCGTCCGCACGACGGCCCCCGAGCTGTACGAGCGGATGTCCGCGGGCACCCGCGTGGAGCAGATGTACGGCACGGGCGCCCAGGAGAACTACTTCCGCAAGGCGCACGGCCCCGGCTGGGTCCTGGCCGGCGACGCCGTGCACCACAAGGACTCCATCACCGCCCGCGGTATCACCGACGCCTTCCTCCAGGTCCAGTCGCTGACCGGCCACATCGGGGATCAGCTGCACGACGACGAGGCGCTCGCGGTGGCGTTGAAGCGCTATGAGCGCGACCTGGACGACAAGTTCTACAGCTTCTACCAGGGCGCGCTCAACGTCGCCGAGCTCAAGCCCGAGAGGCACACGGAGATGGTGCGGAAGCTGGTCGGCAACCAGGACCTGATCGACCGCTACTTCTCGACGGTGTCGGGCGCGTATTCCTTCGACGACTTCTACAGCAACGAACTCTTGACCGTACTCGATCAGGGCTGACCAGCGGAATTCCCCTCGCCAGACCCCGCCGATTTGGAGACTCAATGATTCCGCTGTCGTTCGCGCAGCGCCGGCTGTGGTTCGTGGACCGGTTCGAAGGCCCGTCGCCGACCTACAACGGGGCCTTCGCCCTGCAACTGACCGGTGAACTGAGCGTCCGTGCCCTGGAGTTGGCGCTGCGCGACGTCATCGAGAGGCACGAGATCCTCCGTACCGTCATCGTCGAGGACGGTGACGGAGTCCCGCACCAGCAGGTGCTGCCCTCCGTGCGGGAGTCCTTCGCTCTGCCGGTGGCCGAGGTGGCGGGGGAGGCGGAGCGGGCGGCCGCGGTCGACGCGTTCGCCACCGAGACGTTCGACCTGGCCGCCGACATACCGGTCCGCGCCAGGCTGGTGCGGCGCGGACCGCGCGACCACACCCTGGTGATGGTGATGCACCACATCGCCGTGGACGGGGAGTCGTTCGGCCCGCTGTTCCGCGACCTCGGCACGGCGTACGCGGCCCGGACGGAGGGAAGCGCCCCGGCGTGGGAGCCGCTGCCGGTGCAGTACGCGGACTACACGCTGTGGCAGCGGGACGTGCTCGGTGACGAGTCCGACCCGGACAGCCTGGGGTCCCGGCAACTGGAGTACTGGCGCCAGGCGCTGGCCGACCTGCCGCAGCCGCTGGCGATGCCCATGGATCGCCCGCGTCCCAAGGCGATGAGCCACCGCGGTGACATGGTCCCGTTCTCGATCGAGGCCGATCTGCTGCGGTCGGTCGAGAAGCTGGCCGCCGAGGCGGACACCACGGTGTCGATGGTCATGCACGCCGCGCTGGGGGTCCTCCTGCACCACGTCGGCTGCGGTGACGACGTGCCCATCGGCGCGCCGATCGCGGGTCGCGTCGACGAGGAACTGCGGCACCTCGTCGGGTTCTTCGTCAACACATGGGTGCTGCGCGTCGAACTGTCCGGCAACCCGACCTTCGCGCAGCTGCTCCAGCGGGTGCGGGAGCGGGCGCTGGCCGCGTACGACAACCAGGACCTGCCCTTCGAACGGCTGGTCGAGCTGCTCAACCCGGACAGGTCCACCGCCTACAACCCGCTCTTCCAGGTGATGCTCGCCTGGCAGGAGCAGGTGCCGGCGATGCGGTTCCCCGGCCTCGACCTCCGGGTCACGAAGCTGGAGACCGGCACCGCCAAGTTCGACCTGTTCTTCGACCTGGTCCCGGACGGCACGGGCGGGGCGGGATGCCGGCTGGAGTACCGCACGGACCTCTTCGACAGGAGCACGGCCGAAGACCTGGCGAATCGTTTCGTCCGCGTGCTGGGCCGACTCGTGGCCGACGCGGAGCGCCCGGTCGGCGGCGTCGACGTGCTCGACGCGGCCGAGCGGGAGCGACTGCTCACCGAGTTCAACGACACCGCCACGGCGGTGTCCGGGCTGACCGTCCCGGAGCTGTTCGAACAGCAGGTGGCAAGGACCCCGGACGCTCCGGCGCTCGCGTGCGACGGCCGCACGCTGACCTACCGGGAGCTGGACGACCGGGCGAACGCCGTCGCGTGGGAGCTGGTCCGGCGCGGTGCCGGACCGGAAGACCTGGTGGTGCTCGCGCTGCCGCGCACCGAGGACCTGGCGGCCGGCCTGCTCGGGATCCTCAAGTCCGGTGCCGGATACGTGCCGATGGACCCGCAGTACCTCAGCGGGCGGGCACGGAGCGTCCTGGCCGAGGCGGCCCCGCGGTTCGTGGTCACCGACACCGCGACCCGGCAGGAGCTGCCGGACAACGACATGTCGTGCGTCGACGTGGACCTGCGCGCGCAGTGGGCGGCACCCGGGGGAGCGCCGGCCGACGCCGACCGGGTCTCACCCCTGGCGCCGGACAACCTGGCCTACGTCATGTACACCTCGGGCTCCACGGGCAAGCCGAAGGGCGCCGCGATCACCCATCGCGGTGTCGTCAACGGCGTGCGGGAACTGGTGCGCCTCCTGGACGCGCCGCCCGGGTCACGGATGCTGGCCGGCACCTCGGTGAACTTCGACGTCTCCGTCTTCGAGCTCTTGACCACCCTGTCCACCGGCGGCACGGCCGAGATGGTGTCCTCCGCGCTGGTGCTCGGCGAGCGGGACGGCTGGGACGGCCAGGTGATCAGCGCGGTCCCCTCGGTGCTCGGGGAACTGGTGGAGCACCTGGAGAAGACCACCGGCGTGCGCACGGTCGTCTTCGCGGGCGACGTGCTCCCGGCCCGGCTGGTGCGGCAGGTGCGCGCGGCCCTTCCCGGCGTGCAGATCGTCAACTCCTACGGGCAGAGCGAGAGTTTCTACGCCACCGCCTTCTCCCTCGCGACGTCCGAGGAGTGGACGGAGGGCGAGGTCGCGCCCATCGGCACGCCGCTGGGGAACATGCGCGCCTACGTGCTGGGCCCCGGCCTCGCCCCCGTGCCACAGGGCGTCATCGGTGAGCTGTACGTGGTCGGGACCTGCGTGGGCCGCGGCTACCACGGCCGTCCGGGCATGACCGCCGAGCGCTTCGTCGCCGACCCGTTCGGCCCGGCGGGCGAACGGATGTACCGCACCGGCGACCTGGCCCGCTGGAACGCGCACGGCCGGCTGGAGTGTCTCGGCAGGAGCGACGGCCAGGTGAAGGTGCGCGGCTTCCGCATCGAGCCGTCCGAGGTCGAAGCGGTGTGTGAGCTCTACCCCGGCATCCGCGAGTCGGTGGTGATCAGCCGCGAGGTGCCGTCCGGGGGGCGTCAGCTCGTCGCGTACGTGGTGCACGAAGGCGACGGCGCCGTCCCCGACGACGGGGCCGGCGGCGTCGGCGACGTGGACGTGCAGGCCGGAGCGTCCGCCGCCGAGCTGCGCAGGTTCGTGGCGGCGCGGCTGCCCGACTACATGGTGCCGTCGGCGTTCGTCACCATCGGCCGGATGCCGCTCGGGCCCACCGGCAAGCTGGACCGCTCGGCGCTGCCGGAGCCGGAGTTCGTGGGCGAGGTCTACCGCAAGCCGCGCACGGAGACCGAGGCGGCCATCGTCGCGGTCTACGCGGACGTGCTCGGTGTGGAGCGCGTCGGCATCGACGACGACTTCTTCGCGGCGGGCGGCGACAGCCTGCGGTCGATCCAGGTGGTGGCGCGGGCCCGGGCCCGCGGCCTGAAGCTGACCACGCGGGAGATCTTCGAGTGCCGCACGGCGGCCCGCCTCGCCGAGGTGGCGGCCGGCCGCCGGGACCAGGTCCCCGCGCTCGCCGAGGAGCCCGGCGGCGGCGTCGGCACGATGCCCCTGCAACCGGTCGCGCGGCAGGTGTTCGAGCACGGCGGCGGGATGAACCGGTTCGCCATGGCGGTGGCCCTGGAGCTCCCCGCGGGTATCGACGAGCACGGCCTCGCCGTGACGCTGGACGCCGTCCTCGACCGGCATGACCTGCTGCGCGCCCGGCTGGTGCCCGGCGAGGACCCCTGCCTGGACGTCCGTCCGCCGGGCGCCGTGCGGGCGGCGGAGCTGATCCGCAGGGTCGCCTGCGACGGCCGCTGGGACGAGCCGTCCGCGCTGCGGTCGGCGAAGACGGAGCTGGACGAGGCGGCCGGACGGCTCGACCCGGAGGCCGGGACGATGGCCCGGTTCGTCTGGTTCGCCCCCGGCTCGGGCGCGGGCCGGCTGCTCGTGGTGCTGCACCACCTGGTGGTGGACGGCGTCTCCTGGCGGATCCTCATGTCGGACCTCGCCGAGGCCTGGCAGCAGGTCCACGCCGGAAGGACGCCCGAGCTGCCCGCGGTCGGCACCTCCGCCCGCCGCTGGGCACTCGCGCTCCAGGACGAGGCGCTCACCCCGGAGCGGGAGGCGGAACTGACGTACTGGCAGGACCTGCTGGAGTCCCCCGACCCGCCCGTGGGCAGCCGGGCCTTCGACCCCGCGGTCGATGTGATGTCCACCGTCGACGCGGTGCGGGTGCAGTTGTCCGCCGAGGTCACCGAGGCGGTGCTGGCCAGGCTTCCCGCCGTGTTCAGGAGCACAGGGACCGACGTGCTGCTCACCGCCCTCGCCCTGGCGGTGAACCGCTGGCGGGGTACGGAGTGCTCGACCCTGGTCCGCCTGGAGGGCCACGGCCGTGAGGAGGAGGTCGTCCCCGGTGCCGACCTCTCCCGGACCGTCGGGTGGTTCACCAGCATGTACCCGGCCCGCATCGACGTGAGCGGGGCGGACCTGGCCGACGTGCTGGCGGGCGGCCCCGCGGCCGGCACGGCGGTCAAACGGGTCAAGGAGCAGCTGCGCCGGATCCCGGACAAGGGCGTGGGCTACGCGCTGCTGCGTCACCTCAACCCGGACACCGCCGGGCAGCTCGCCGAGTACCAGGCGCCGCAGATCGGGTTCAACTACCTGGGCCGGATCTCCGGCACGGACGTGCCCGAACACCTGCGCGGGCAGGGCTGGGGGCCGGCCTCCTGGTCCGCCGACCTCATCCCGGCACTCGACGAGGACCAGCCCGCGCTGTCCGCCCTGGAGGTCAACTCGCTCGCCACGGACGGCGCCGACGGCACGCGGTTGCAGACCGCCTTCATGTTCCCCACCGGGGTGCTCTCGCGCGAGCAGGTCCAGGAGCTGGCGGAGCTGTGGGTCGACGTGCTGCACGGCCTGGCCGCGCACGCCGCCCACCCGCGGGCCGGCGGGCTCACGCCCTCCGACGCCCCGCTGGTGGTGGTGGAGCAGGACGAGATCGAGGCATGGGAGACGCGGTACGGCCCGCTGACCGAAGTGTGGCCGCAGTCCCCCGGACAGTCCGGAATCCAGTTCCAGGCGGCGATGGCCGAGGACTCCTACGACGTCTACCACATGCAGCTGGTGCTGCACCTGTCCGGACAGGTGGACCCGGCACGCATGCGGGCGGCCGGACAGGCGATGCTGGAGCGGTACCCCAACCTGCGCGCCGCGTTCGGCAGCACGGCCGACGGCGACCCGGTGCAGATCCTGCCGGAACACGTGACCCTGCCGTGGCGGCACATCGACGTGACCGGCCGGAGCGAGGCCGAGCAGGACGCGGCGCTCGACGCCTTCCTCGCCGAGGACCGGGCCGACCGGCTCGACCCGGCTCGGCCGCCGCTGTTCCGGCTGGGCCTGATCACCTGCGGACCGCGGCAGGCCAAGCTGGTCATCACGGCACACCACACCGTCTTCGACGGCTGGTCGTCGCCGCTGGTGATCAAGGATGTCATCCGGCTGTACGCCGGCACCGGCGACCTCCCCCCGGTCCGCGGCTACGGCGACTACCTGACCTGGCTGTCCACGCACGACCGGGAGGCGTCCGCCGACCGGTGGAAGGCCGAGCTCGACGGCTTCGACCAGCCGACCCTCGTGGCTCCGGACGCCTCCGTCCAGCAGGGCGCGTCCGCCATCGGCAAGGTCGAGGTACCGCTGTCGGTCGACAAGGGACGCGAACTGGCCCGGCGCGCCGCGGAGCTCGGCGTCACGCTCAACACGCTCGTGCAGGGCGCGTGGGCGATCCTGCTGTCGAAGCTCACCGGACGGCGAGACGTGGTGTTCGGCGCCGCGGTCAACGGCCGCCCGGCGGACCTGATCGGTTCCGACGAAATGGTCGGCCTGTTCATCAACACCCTCCCGATCAGGGTGTTCTGGCAGCTCGACGACAGCGTGGCCGACCTCGTCACGCAGTTGCAGGACCGGCAGATGGCGCTGCTCGACCACCACTACTACGGCCTCGCCGACATCCAGCGCGAGAGCGGGCTGCCCGCCCTGTTCGACACGTTCATCGGGTTCGAGAACTACCCGATGGACCGCGAGGGCATGGTCGACGCGAACACCTCGGCGGGACTCACGATCGACGCCATCCGGCCGATCGCGGGCGCCCACTACGCGCTCGCCCTCGCCGCCGCCGACCCCTACCTGCGGCTGTCCCTCGACTACCAGAAGGACCTCTACACCCTCGGCGAGGCCGAGGCCGTCGGCGCCCGCCTGGTCCGGGTCCTCGAACAGGTGCTCGCGGACCCGCACACACCGGTCAGCGCGATCGAGGTGCTGTCACCGCGGGAGCGGCGGCGGCTGCTGCGGGAGGTCAACGACACGGCGCGTCCGGTGTCCGGCGACACCCTGCCGGGCGCGTTCGAGGCCCAGGCGGAGCGCACCCCCGACCGGATCGCCGTGGTCGGCCCGCAGGAGACGCTCACCTACCGGGAGCTGAACCGGCGCGCCAATCAGCTGGCCCACTGGCTGGCCGAACGCGGCGCGGGCCCCGACCGGCACGTCGCCGTGCGCATCCCCCGGTCCGTCGACCTGATGGTGGCGGCGTACGCGGTGGTCAAGGCGGGCGCGGCCTATGTGCCGGTGGACCCCGAGCTGCCCGAGGACCGGGTGCGGCACATCCTCGACAGCGCCGGGCCGCTGCTGGTCCTCGAAGAAGAACTGCCGGACGTGTCCGCCTGCGCGGAGACGAACCCGGAGCGCGCTCTGCTGCCGGACCATGTCGCGTACGTCATCTTCACCTCCGGTTCCACGGGCCGCCCGAAGGGCGTACAGGGCTCGCACCGGTCGATCATGAACCGGATCGAGTGGGGCCTGGAGCACTTCGCCGTCACGGCCGAGGACCGGGTGCTGTTCAGCACGGCCCCGAGCTTCGACGCGTCGATCCCGGAGATGTTCGCGCCCTTGCAGGCGGGGGCCGCCGTGGTGATCGCCCGTCCGGACGGGCGCCGGGATCCGGCCTACCTGGCCGAGCTGATCCAGCGCGAGCGCGTGACCGGCGCGGTCTTCGTCTCCTCCCTCCTCGCGGCGTTCGTGGACGAGCCCTCGGCACGCGCCTGCACCAGCCTGCGCTGGGTCGAGGTCGGGGCCGAGCCGTTCCCCGCCGAGCTGGCCAACCGGTTCGCCGAGCTGCTGCCCGGCTGCGTCGCGCACAACCTCTACGGCCCCACCGAGGCGTCGGTGGAGGTGACGGCATGGCAGCACGTGCCCGGCGCGGACCGGCTGCCGATCGGCGTGCCGATCTGGAACACCCGGGTCTACGTGCTGGACGAGGCCCTGCGCCCGGTCGCGCCGGGAGTCGCCGGGGAGCTGTACGTCGAAGGCACCGCGCTGGCCAGGGGCTACCTCGGACAGCCCGTGCTGACCGCGCACCGGTTCGTCGCCTCCCCCTACGGCGAACCCGGCGCGCGGATGTACCGCACCGGCGACGTGGTGCGCTGGGCCGTGGACGGCGGGCTCGAGTACGTCGACCGGAGTGACTTCCAGGTCAAGATCCGTGGCCGTCGCATCGAGCTTGGTGAGATCGAGTCGGTGCTGAGCGGGCACCCGGAGGTGGCCACCGCGGTGGCCGTCGTGCGCGAGGAAAGCGCCGGTGACCAGCGGCTGCTCGCGTACGTGGTGCCGGTCGGCACGGCGGACCCGGCCGGCCTGGACACCGGGGCCCTGACGGCCCTGCTCCAGGAGCGACTGCCGGAGTACATGGTCCCCTCGGCGATCGTGCCGCTGGCCGGACTCCCCAGGACACCGAGCGGGAAGCTCGACCGGGCCGCGCTCCCCGCACCCGACTACGCCGAGGCCGCGGCCGGCCGCGGACCGCGCAACCACAAAGAGGAAGTCCTCTGCCGGCTCTTCGCCGAGCTGCTCGGTGTGGAGGAGATCGGCATCGACGCCGGCTTCTTCGACCTCGGCGGGCACTCCCTGCTGGCCACGCGGCTGATCGGCCGCATCCGCACCGAACTCAACATCGACGTGAAGGTCACGATGGTCTTCGCCAATCCGACTGTCGCCCAGCTGGCAGATCGGCTCGATGAACTGGCCACGTCGAACCGGCCCCAGCTGCGTCAGATGACCGTTGAGGAGAAGCGTCGATGATCCCGTTGTCCTTTGCCCAGAGCCGCATGTGGTTCCTGCACCACCTGGAAGGCCCCTCCGCCACCTACAACGGCCCGTTCGTGCTGCGCGTCGAGGGCCCCCTGGACACCGCGGCCCTGACCGCGGCGGTGCGGGACGTCGTCACCCGGCACGAGAGTCTGCGTACGCTGGTCGCCGAGAACGAGGACGGCACGCCGGAGCAGCGGGTGCTGCCGCCGGAGGAGGCCGCCGTCCCGGTCCGCGTGGCCGACGTGGCCGCGGACGCGGTGGACGCCGCGCTGCACGAGATCGCGTGCGAGACCTTCGACCTCGGCACGGAGCTTCCGCTGCGGGCGACCGTCCTGCGGGTCGCCCCCCAGGAGCACGTGCTGGTCTTCGTGTTCCATCACATCGCCGCCGACGGGGCGTCGATGGCGCCGTTCCTCCGCGATCTGGTGTCGGCCTACACGGCCCGCCGCCAGGGGGAAGCGCCCCGCTGGACGCCGCTTCCGGTCCAGTACAAGGACTACACGCTCTGGCAGCGGCAGCTCCTGGGCGACGCGGCGGACCCGGGCAGCGTCACCGCGACGCAACTGGAGTACTGGCGCGAGGAACTGGCCGGAGCGCCCCAGCCGGTGCAGCTGCCGCTGGACCGGCCGCGCCCCACGGTCAACGAACACCGCGGCGGACACGTCGACTTCGAGCTGGAACCGGAACTGTTCGCCGGGATCGGGAAGCTCGCCGCGGGCCGCGGCGCGACGGCGCCCATGGTCGCCCAGGCCGTCCTCGCGGTGCTCCTGCACCACTTCGGCGCCGGCAACGACCTCACGATGGGCAGCCCCATCGAAGGGCGCGCCGACGAGCAGCTCGACGACCTGGTCGGCTTCTTCGTCAACACCTGGGTGCTGCGCGTCGACCTCTCGGGCAACCCGTCGTTCGGCGAGCTGCTGGAGCAGGTGCGGACCCGGGCCCTCGCCGCCTACGACAACCAGGACCTTCCGTTCGAGCGCCTGGTGGAGCTGCTGGCACCGGAGCGCGCCACCTCCTACCAACCGCTGTTCCAGACCATGCTGGCCTGGCAGTTCCCGTGGTCGGAGATCGAGATCCCGGATCTGCGGGTGACCCCCCTCCCCCTGGGCACCGGCACCGCGAAGTTCGACCTGTTCTTCAACTTCGTCCCGGACCCGTCCGGCGGCGCTCACGGACGGCTCGAATACGCGGCGGAACTGTTCGACCACGCCACGGCCGAACGCCTCATCGACCGCTACATACGCGTGCTGCGGCAGGTCGTCGCCGAGCCGGGCACGCGGCTCGACGCGGTGGACGTGCTCACCGAGGCCGAACGGGACCGGCTGGCGCGGCTGAACGACACGGCCGCGCCGGCGCCGGAGGCGACCGTACCGGAGCTGGTCGCCGCCCAGGCGGCGCGGACACCGGACGCGACAGCGGTGGTGTCCGGGGAGACCTCCCTGTCGTACGCGGAACTGGACGGCCGGGCCAACCTGCTGGCCGCGATCCTGCGCGAGCTCGGGGTCGGGCCGGAGACCCTGGTGGCCGTGGCACTGCCGCGGACGGCGGACCTGGCGGTCGCCCTCCTCGGCGTACTCAAGGCAGGTGGCGCCTACCTGCCGATCGACCCGGACTTCCCGGCCGCGCGCGTCGGCCTGCTGCTCGACACGGCCGAGCCGCTGCTGATCCTGACCGACCGCGCCACGGCACCGGCGGTGGCCACGAGCCGGACGCCGGTACTGCACCTCGACGACCTGGATCCGGACGCTCCCGGCCGGGACGCCCCTGACGTGTCACTCGAACCGGACAACCTGGCCTATGTGATGTTCACGTCCGGCTCGACCGGGACCCCCAAGGGCGTCGGCATCACCCACGCCGGTGTGGTCAACGGTATACGGGACCTGCGTCAGGTGGCTCACGTCGGGGCCGGCTCCCGGATGCTGGCCGCCACCTCCGTGAACTTCGACGTCTCGGTGTTCGAGATCTTCACCGCGCTGACCACCGGAGCGAGCGTCGAGATCGTCCGTGACGTACTCGAACTGGGCGAACGAGGCAGCTGGTCGGGCACCACCATCAGCGCCGTGCCCGCCGTGTTCGCCACCCTGCTCGACCAGATCGGCGACGCGGACTCCGACGGCCTCACGCTCGACGTGGAGACCGTCGTCTTCGCCGGTGAGGCGCTCTCGTCCGACCTGGTCGCCAAGGTGCGCGACGCGCTGCCCGGAGTCCGGGTCGTCAACGCCTACGGACAGACCGAGAGCTTCTACGCCTCCACGTTCACGCTGCCGCGGCAGTGGAGGGACACCGGCGCGGTACCGATCGGGCAGCCGCTCGCCAACATGCGCGCCCATGTCCTGGGACCGGAACTGGCTCCCGTCCCGCCCGGGGTGACCGGCGAACTGTACGTCGAGGGCCTGCTCGCCCGCGGCTACCACAGAAGCGGCGGAGCGACCGCGGAACGGTTCGTGGCCTGCCCCTTCGGTCCCGCGGGCACCCGGATGTACCGCACCGGTGACCTGGCCCGGTGGGACGACGACGGCCGGCTGCGGTACGCCGGACGAGCCGACGCCCAGGTCAAGGTGAACGGCATCCGGGTCGAGCCGACCGAGATCGAGACGGCCCTCGCCCGGCATCCGGCGGTCGGCCGGGCAGCGGTGCGGGTGTGCGAGGACCGCACCGGCGGACCGCGGCTCGTCGGCTACGTGGCGCCGGCGGGCACCGCGGACGGCGGCACGGTCCCGGCCGCCGACATCTCGGTGGCGGAGCTGCGGCGGTTCGTGGCCAAGCGGCTGCCGGACTACATGGTGCCCGCCCACCTGATGGTGCTCGACCGGCTGCCGCTGACCACGAGCGGAAAGCTGGACCGGGCCGCGCTGCCCGAGCCGGAGTTCGCGGGGGCCGCCTACCGGGCGCCGCGCAGCACGGCGGAGCGGGTGCTGGCCGAGGTCTTCGCCGACGTCCTCGGCACCGAACACGTGAGCATCGACGACGACTTCTTCGCCGGCGGCGGGGACAGCATCCGTTCCATCCAGGTGGTCGCGCGCGCCAAGACGCGCGGCCTCGTGGTCAGCACCCGGGAGATCTTCGAGCACCGCACGGTCGCCCGGCTCGCGGAGCTGGTCGAGGGCCGGGCCGCGCAGGAGCGGGTGACCCTGCCCGAGCTGCCCGGTGGCGGGGTGGGCTGGGCCCCGCTGCCGCCGACGGCGGCGCACATGCTCGGCCTCGGCGGCGGCATCGACCGGCTGTGCATGTCGGCGATGCTGACCCTGCCGCAGGACATCGACCGGGCGGGACTGGTCGCCACGTTGCAGGCGGTCGTCGACCGGCACGACGTGCTGCGCTCCCACCTCGTCCGGACCAACCCGGGACTGCGGATGGGACCGGTCGGCAGCGTGCACGCCGGTGCGCTGGTGCGGGAGATCCCCTACGACGGCGCCGACGTGCAGGCCGAGCTGGACGCGGCCGCCGGCCGCCTCGACCCGGCCACGGGCGTGATGGCGCAGTTCGTGTGGTTCACCTCCGACACGCCCGCGCAAGCGGGCCGGCTGCTCATCGTGCTGCACCACCTGGTCGTCGACGGGGTGTCGTGGCGCGTCCTGCTCCCCGAGCTGGCCGCGGCCTGGCGGCGGGTGCGCGAGGGCCACGCCCCGCGGCCCGCGGAGACAGGCACCTCGTTGCGGCGGTGGACGCACGCCCTGGCCGACGAGGCGGTCACGCCGGAGCGGGAGGCGGAACTGCCCCTGTGGCAGGAGCTCCTGGCCGGGGAGGACCCGTTGCTCGGGCGGCGGGATCTCGACCCGGCGCGTGACGTCGTGGCCACCGTGGACACCGTCCGCGTCCAGGTGCCCGCCGAGGTCACCGAGACCCTGCTGAACACGCTGCCCTCGGTGTTTCACGGCGGCGTCGACGACGGGCTGCTGACCGGTCTCGCGCTGGCGCTGGCCCGCTGGCGCCAGAAGCGCGGCGTCCCCGGGGACTCGGCACTCGTCCGGCTCGAAGGACACGGCCGCGAAGAGCACCTCGTGCCCGGCGCCGACCTGTCCGGCACGGTCGGATGGTTCACCGCGATGTACCCGGTGCGCCTGGACGTGAGCGGCGTCGACGTGGCGGACGCGTTCGCCGGCGGCCCGGCCGCCGGGAAGGCGGTCAAGGCCGTCAAGGAGCAGCTGCGGGCGGTGCCGGACAACGGCATGGGTTACGGCCTGCTGCGCCACCTGAACACCAGGACCGGCGGCACCCTGGCCAAGGCACGGGAGCCGCGGATCGGGTTCAACTACCTCGGCAAGTCCTCCGGCGCGGACATCCCCGCGGAACTGCGCGGCCTCGGCTGGGGCCTGGACACCACGCACCAGGACCTGATCGCCACGGCGGACGCGGACATGCCGGTGCTCTCGGCGCTGGAGATAAGCGCGGTGGCCGCCGACACGGCGGACGGCCACGAGCTGACCGCCTACTTCGGCTTCCCCACCGGGGTGCTCTCCCGTGCGGAGGTGAGCGAACTGGCCGAGCTGTGGGTGCGGGCGCTGACCGCCCTCGCCCGGCACGCCGCCACCCCCGGGGCCGGCGGGCTGACGCCGAGCGACGCCCCGCTGGTCCAGGTGGGCCAGGGGGAGATCGAGGCCTGGGAGGAACGATTCGGCAAGCTGGCCGAGGTATGGCCGGCCACGCCCGCCCAGTCCGGGATCCTCTTCCAGGCGAAGCTGGCCGGGGGGTCCTTCGACCCGTACCACATCCAGCTGGTCTTCCACCTCACCGACGAGGTCGACCCGGAGCGGATGCGCCGGGCCGGTCAGGCGCTGCTGGACCGCTACCCCGTCCTGCGCGCGGCGTTCGTCGACCGGGAGGACGGCGACGTGGTGCAGGTGGTGCCCGAGGCGGTGGCCCTGCCGTGGCAGCACCTCGACCTCACCACGGCCGCCGAGGCCGAACGGGCCGAGGCGTTCGAGCGGTTCCTCCAGCAGGACCGCACCACGTACTTCGACACGGACGGCACCCCGCTGATCCGGCTCGCCCTCGCCGACCTCGCACCAGGGCGCCCCGAACTGGTGCTGACCGCCCACCACGTGCTCTACGACGGCTGGTCCACCCCACTGCTCCTCCAGGACCTCCTGCTGCTCTACGCCGCCGACGGCGACCCGTCCGGCCTGCCCGCGCCCCGCGACTACGGCGACTTCCTCGCGTGGACGGCCCAGCAGGACCGGGAGGAGTCCGCACGGGTGTGGGCGGCGGAACTCGAAGGATTCGAGGAGCCCACCCTGCTCGCCCCCGGCTTCGAGGCCGCGGACGACAAGGGCCGCGGCCAGGTCGACATCACGATCCCGCGCGATGTGGCCCAGGAACTCGACCGGGTCGCCTCCGATCTGGGCATCACCATGAACACCCTGGTCCAGGGCGCCTGGGCGCTGGTCATCGGCGACCTCACCGGCCGCCGGGACGTGGTGTTCGGCACCACCGTGTCCGGGCGCCCGCCCGCGGTGACCGGCGTCGAGTCGATCGTGGGCATGCTCATCAACACCGTTCCCGTGCGTGTCACCCACGCGCCCGGCGACACCTTCGCCGAGTTCCTCACCCGGCTCCAGAGCAGGCAGAGCGGCCTGGCGGACCACCACTACTACGGGCTCGCGGAGATCCAGCGGGCCACCGGCCTGCAATCGCTCTTCGACTCGCTGTTCGTCTTCGAATCGTTCCCCGTCGACGAGGACGGCCTCAGCGCCGCCTCCGAAGCCGAGGGCGGGATCGCCTACGACGGCTTCAGCCCGTCCGCGGGCAACCACTACCCGCTGTGCCTGATGGCGGCGGCCGCCCCGCATCTCGAGTGCATCATCCAGTACGCGCCGAGCGTCTTCGACCACGGCACGGTCGAGACGTACGCGGCCCGGCTCGTGCGCGTCCTGCGGCAGCTGGCCGACGACCCCCGGCGGAGGATCGCGCAGGTCGACTCCCTGGAGCCGGCCGAGCGCGAGCGGATGCTGGCCGTCCTGAACGACACGTCGGGCCCGGCCCGCGAGGTCACGCTCACGGAGCTGTTCGAGGCGCAGGTCTCCAGGACCCCGGACGCGGTGGCCGTGGTCGCCGAGGGCGAGTCGCTCACGTACGCCGAACTGGACGCCCGTGCCGAGCGGCTGGCGCTCGCGCTGGTGGAGCGCGGTGTGGGCCCGGAGAGCGTGGTGAGCATCGTCCTGCCGCGCACGGCGACCATGGCGGTGGCGCTCCTGGGCGTGCTCAAGGCGGGCGGCGCCTACCTGCCCGTCGACCCCGCCTTCGCCGCGGCCCGGCTCCCGCACATCCTCCCCGGCGCCCGGCCGCACCTGCTCCTGACCGACGCCGGCACCCGGGCGGTCGTCCCGGCCACGGACGTCCCCGTCGTCCTTCTCGAAGACCTCGCCCCGGCGGCCGCCACGGACGCCGGGAAGGCGGCGCCACGGCGGAAGGCGCGGCCGGACAACCTCGTCTACGTCGTCTACACCTCCGGCTCCACCGGCGTGCCCAAGGGCGTCAGCGTCACCCACACCACCATCGTCAACGCCGTGGACACCATGGCCGCGCAGGCCGGAATGGAGTCCGGCCGGCGGGTGCTGCTCGCCGCCTCGTTCGGCTTCGACGTCGCCACCTTCGAGCTGTTCGCCGCGCTCACCAGGGGCGGCAGCGTCGAGATCGTCCGGGACGTGCTGGCGCTGACCGAACGCGACACCTGGGACGTCGACGTCATCTGCTCGGTGCCCTCGGCCTTCGCGGAACTCGTCGACCAGCTCGGCGACCGCGTCAAGCCGATGGCGCTGAACATCTCCGGGGAGGTGCTGACCCCGGCCCTGGCCCAGCGGGTGCGCGGACTCTGGCCGCAGGCACGGGTCATCAACAGCTACGGCCCCAGCGAGACCTTCTACGCCACCGCGCACCTCCTGGACCCCGCAGAGCCCTACGCCGACGGTGTGCCCATCGGCCGGCCCTTCCCCGGAGTGCGCGCCTACATCCTCGGCCCGCGTCTGAACCTGCTGCCGCCGGGGGCGCCGGGCGAGCTCTACCTGGCGGGCGCGGGCCGTGGCTACCACCACCAGCCGGCCATGACCGCCGACCGCTTCGTCCCCGACCCCCACGGCCCCGCCGGCGCCCGGATGTACCGCACCGGTGACATCGCCCGCCTCACCCCGGACGGGGAGCTGCTGCACCTGGGCCGCGTCGACACCCAGGTCAAGATCCGTGGCTACCGCGTCGAACCCGGCGAGATCGAGGCCGCCCTGACGACGCACGCCCGGCTCGCCCAGGCCGCCGTAGTGGTCCAGCACAACGGCGACCGGACCCCCGACCTGGTCGCCTACCTCGTCCCTGATCCCGGCGGAGCCACTCCGTCCCCGGAGGAACTGCGCGCCCACTTGGCCGAGCGGCTGCCCGAGTACATGGTCCCCGCCGCCTACGTCCCGCTCGACCGCCTCCCCCTGTCCCCCAACGGCAAGCTCGACCTCAAGGCCCTGCCCGCCGCCGAAGTCACCCCCCTCACGTCCTTCCGGGCGCCGCGCACCGCCCGTGAGGAGGTGCTCGCCAAGCTCTTCGGCGAGGTGCTGGATCTGGAGAAGGTCGGCGTCGACGACGGCTTCTTCGAGCTCGGCGGGCACTCCTTGCTCGCCACCAGACTGATCAACCGCGTCCGCGCCGACCTGGGGATCGAGATCCCGATCCGCAAGATCTTCGACCTGCCGACGGTATCCGCGCTCGCCGCGTGGACGGAGGAATCGGCTGTGCCCCTTCGCCCCAATCTCCGCAGGATGATCACAGAGGAGCAGAACCAGTGATTCCGCTTTCGTTCGCACAGCGCCGCATGTGGCTGACGCACCAAATGGAGGGCAGGGCGGAGACGTACAACATCTCCCCGGCGTTCCGGCTGACCGGGACACTGGATCAGGCCGCCCTCATCGCCGCGATCCGTGACCTGGTCGAGCGGCACGAGCCGCTGCGCACCGTCTACGTCACGGACGACCAGGGCGAACCCCACCAGCGGATCCTGTCGCCGGCGGAGGCTTCGGTGCGGGTCCCGGTGGTCGAGGTGGCCCCCGACGACGTGTCCGAGGTGGTCGGGGAGTTCATCACCCACCGGTTCGACCTGGCGGCCGAGATCCCCTTCCGGGCGACCCTGTACCGCTGCGGCCCCGAGGACCACCTGCTGGTCCTGCTCGTCCACCACATCGCCTCGGACGGCGTCTCCGGCGGCCTGATGGCACGGGACATGGGCATCGCCTACACCGCTCGCGCGGACGGCCGGGCACCCCGATGGGAGCCGCTGCCCGTGCAGTACAAGGACTACGCGCTGTGGCAGCGCGAGCTGCTCGGCGACGTGGCGGACCCGGGCAGCCTGGCCGCGGCACAGGCCGAGTACTGGCGAGAGGAACTGGCCGGTGTCCCGCAGCCGTTGAACCTGCCGCTCGACCGCCCGCGGTCCGCGGAGCGGGACCCGCAGGGCGACAAGGTCTCCTTCGTGGGGGCGCCCGCGGTGGGGACCGGGCTGCAAAAGCTCGCCGACGAGCGCGGGATGACCATGTCGATGGTCATGCAGGCCGCGCTGGGCGTGCTCCTGGGCAAGCTGGGCGGCGGGGACGACATCACCATCGGCGGCCCGATGGCCGGCCGTACCGACGCCGCGCTGGCCGACCTGGTCGGGTTCTTCGTCAACACCCAGGTGCTGAGGGTGAACCTCTCCGGCGACCCGACGTTCGACGATCTGCTCACGCAGGTGCGGGAGAAGACGCTGGCGGCCTACGAGCGCCAGGACGTGCCGTTCGAGACGCTGGTCGAGCTGATCAACCCTGACCGCACCACGGCGTACCAGCCGCTGTTCCAGGTGATGCTGGCCTGGCAGAACTTCGAGAAGCAGGACTTCCGGCTCCCCGGGCTCCAGGTGGAGTTCGAGCAGCACGTCACACAGACCTCCCTCGTCGACCTCACCATGTTCTTCGACGTGAGCGACTCAGGAGAACTGCGGGGCGAACTCCAGTACGCCACGGCGCTGTTCGACCGGGACACGGCTGAGGCCATCGCCGCCCGCTACCTGCTCGTCCTGAAGCAGCTGGTCGCGGACCCGCGGACACCGATCAGCACGCTGGAGATGCTGCTGGACGGCGAGCGGGACCGGCTGCTGCGGGAGGTCAACGACACGGCGCACCCGGTGCCCGCGAGCACCTTGCCGGACGCGTTCGAGGCCCAGGCGGAGCGCACCCCGGAGCACGTCGCCGTGATCGGTGAGCAGGAGACGCTGACCTACGCGGAGTTCAACCGGCGTGCCAACCAGCTCTCGCACTGGCTGATCGAACAAGGCGCGGGCCCCGAGCAGCTCGTCGCCGTACGCATCCCCCACTCGGTCGATCTGCTGACGGCGATCTACGCGGTGGTCAAGTCGGGCGCGGCCTACGTGCCGGTCGACCCCGAACTGCCCGCGGACCGGGTGCGGCACATGCTCGACGGCGCGAAGCCGCTCCTGGTGCTCGACGACGCGTTTCCGGACGTCTCCGGCTACCCGGGGACGAACCCGGAACGCGCGCTGCTGCCGGACAACGTCGCGTACGTCATCTTCACCTCCGGTTCCACGGGCGGCCCCAAGGGTGTGCCGGTGTCGCACCGGTCGATCATGAACCGGATGCGGTGGGGCCTCGCACACTTCGGCGTCGGCGCCGAGGACCGGATGCTGTTCAGCACCCTGGCGAGCTTCGACGCGTCGGTGCAGGAGATGTTCGCCAACCTCCAGGCGGGCGGCGCCGTCGTCGTCGCACGCGCCGACGGGCGCCGGGACCCGGCCCACCTGGCAGAGCTGATCCGCCGCGAGCGGGTGACCAGCGCGTTCTTCGTGCCCTCCATGCTGGCGGCGTTCCTCGCCGAACCCGCGGCCGAGCAGTGCACCACCCTGCGCTGGATCGAGTCCGGAGGCGAGGCGTTCCCGGCCGCGCTGGCCAACAGGCTCGTGGAGCTGCTGCCCGGCTGCGGAGCGCACAACCACTACGGGCCCACCGAGGCGGCGGTGGAGGCCACGGCGTGGCAGCACGAGCCGGGCGCGGACCGGCTGCCGATCGGCGTGCCGCTGTGGAACGTGCGGGTGTACGTCCTCGACGCGGCGCTGCGCCCGGTCGCGCCGGGGGTCGCCGGCGAGCTGTACATCACCGGCGTGGGCCTCGCCAGGGGCTACCTCGGGCAGAGCGCGCTGACCGCGCACCGCTTCGTCGCCTGCCCCTTCGGCGAGTCGGGGACCCGCATGTACCGCACCGGGGACCTGGTGCGATGGAACAAGGACGGCCAGATCGAGTACATCGGCCGCAGCGACTTCCAGGTCAAGATCCGGGGCTACCGGATCGAACTGGGTGACATCGAGCACGCGCTGGCCGGACACCCCGCTGTCGCGCAGGCCGCGGTCGTGGTGCGCGAGGACCAGCCGGGCGACAAACGCCTGGTGGGCTACGTGGTGCCCGACCCGGATGCCGCGGTCGTCGACACCGACGCCCAGGTGGACGAGTGGCGCCGCCGCTACGACGCGAGCTACGCCGACTCCGCCGACGAGGCATGGGGCGAGGACTTCCAGCCGTGGACGTCGGTGTACGCCGGTGAGCCGGTGCCGGACGAGCAGTTGAGGCAGTGGCGGGACGCGGCGGTGGCGCAGGTCCTGCGGTTCGCGCCGCGGCGTGTCCTGGAGATCGGCGTGGGCTCCGGCCTGCTCCTCGCCGGGATCGTCGGTGAGGTCGAGGAGTACTGGGGCACCGACATCTCCGCCACGGTGGTGGACCGGGTCCGGGCCCAGGCCGAGCGGGCCGGCTTCGGCGACCGGGTCCGGCTGAGCGCCCAGGCGGCCGATGACGTCTCCGGGCTGCCCCGGGGCGGGTTCGACACCGTGGTGCTCAACTCGGTCGTCCAGTGCTTCCCCGGTGTCGCCTACCTGGACCAGGTGCTGGACCGGGCCATGGACCTCCTCGCGCCCGGCGGTCGCCTGATCGTCGGTGACGTGCGCAACGCCGCGACGATCCGGCTGCTGCTGGCCTCGCAGCAGCGCGCGGCGCACCCCTACGCCTCCGACGAGGAGATCCGGGCGCTGGTGGAGCAGGCGCTGCTCGCCGAACGGGAGCTGCTGGTGGCCCCGGAGTGGTTCGTCGCGTGGGCGGCGGACCGTTCCGTCGGGGTCGACATCCGGCTGAAGGCGGGGCAGGCGCACAACGCGCTGACCCGGCACCGCTACGAGGTCGTCCTGCACACGGAGCCGGCCGACGTCCTCGACCTGTCCGCCGTGCCCGCGGTGCCGTGGGGCCGCGAGGTGTCCGACCTGGGCGCCCTGGCCGGCCGTGTGGAGCGGGCGGGCGGCCCGGTCCGCGTGAGCGGGATACCCAACGCGCGCCTGGTGGCCGAGGCCGCCGCGGCGGCCTCCACCGGTGTGGTGCGCGCGGACGCGCCCTCCGGCACGCCACTCGACCCGGAGGCCCTTGCCGCATGGGCACGGCAGCGGGACCTGGACGCGGTCCTCACCTGGTCGGGTCAGACCCTTCACTCCTTCGACGCGGTCCTCCTGCCCGGACAGCCGGCCGGGGAGCGGGCCGTCTCCGGCGGGTTCGTGCCCGGCGACCGGAGCGGGCGGGCCAGGGCGAACACCCCTGCGCTGGCCCCGTCGATCGAGCCGCTCCTGGCCGAGCTGCCCGAGTATCTGCGGGGGCGCCTCCCGGACTACATGGTGCCGGCCGTGCTCGTGCCGCTGTGGGAGCTGCCGCTGAACCCGGCGGGCAAGCTGGACCGGCGAGCGCTGCCGTCGGAGCACAAGACCGCCGCGAGAGGCGGGGAGCCGCGCAACTCCCACGAGGAAAGGCTCTGTGCCTTCTTCAGCGAGTTGCTCAAGGTGGAGCGGGTCGGCATCCATGACGACTTCTTCGCACTCGGCGGCCACTCGTTCCTGGCCACCCGGCTCAGCGCCAGCATCCGCAAGGAGTTCGGCCTGGACATGCCCCTCAGGACGGTCATCCAGTACCCCACGGTGGCCGAACTGAGCGCGCTGCTCCTCACCGGCCGCATCCCCGGCGACCACGCCGACGCGTTCGAGGTCGTACTGCCGTTGAACAGGGACCCCGGGACGGGGAAGTCCCCGGTGTGGTTCCTCCACGGAGGAGGCGGCATCGGCTGGGCGTACTTCACGTTCGCGCCGTACCTGGACCGGCAGGCCTACGCCCTCCAGTCGCGCGGCTCCAACGGCACCGAGCCGCTGGCGGCGTCGGTGGACGAAATGATCGACGACTACCTCGCCCAGATACTCAAGGTCCAGCCGGAAGGCCCCTTCAACCTGGTCGGCTGGTCCTTCGGCGGCCCGATGGCGCACGCGCTCGCGCACGCGCTGGACCGCAGCGGGCACGAGGTCGCGCTGCTGGCCGTCCTGGACGCCCAGCCCGCGAGCTCCGACACGGAGAGCGGGTTCAAGGCCATCGCCGGCCGGACGGCGGAGCTGTACCGGGGGGACCTGGAGGAGGTCTTCGGCAAGTTCATGAACACCAACAACATGGACTCCCTCCTGGAGAGCATGTCGAAGGTGGGCTCCAACAACCTGAACAGGATGGCCGAGTTCGAGTCCCCGGTCTTCGGCGGCGACCTGCTGTTCTTCAACGCGACGAAGGACAAGGACCATTCGTACGCGCCCGACTGGCGGCCGTTCGTCCTCGGCTCGATCGAGGAGCACTCCGTGGACGCCTCGCACAACGACCTGCACATGCCGCAGCCCGCGGGGCAGATCATGCGGATCATCGCCGACAGGCTGGCGGGCAAGTGAGGGGGGACCGGGACCGGAGCACACTGCTGTGCCTGCCGTTCGCGGGAGCGGGACCTTCGTTCTTCCATCCGTGGCGGGCGCCGGCCGCCGACCGGTGGCGGGTGGTGCCGGTCGAGCTGCCCGGCAGGGAGCGGCTCATTCTTGAGACGCCGTACCGGAACGTCGTCGAAGCGGCCGAGAACTCGGTCGACGACATCGTCGCCGACCTCGGCGAGGGGGCACGGACCGTGGTGTTCGGGCACAGCCTGGGCGCTGTGCTCGCGTACGAACTGGTGCATCTGCTGAGCGCGCGCGGCGTACCCGTCGAGCGCCTGGTCGTCAGTGGGTCGCCGGGCCCGTGGACGCAGCGGGAGAGGCGGGCGACCGGACTGCCCGACGAGGAGTTCCTCGCCCGGGTGGAAGAGTTCGCGGGGTTCCGGCACGAGGCACTGGACCACCCGGAGATGCGGGAACTGATCCTCCCCGTGCTCAAGGCCGACTGCGAGATGCACGAGAACTACGTGCCGAGCACCGACGAACCGGTGTCGGTGCCGGTCTGCTCGATCCGGGGCGACGTCGACGGCTTGGTCAGCGCCGAACAGGCACAGGAGTGGCGGCACGCGACCACGGGCGAGTTCAGCTCCGCGGAGTTCCCGGGCGATCACATGTACCTGGTGGACCGGGCCCCGGAGGTGCTCGACCTCATCGAGGCGGAATCCTCCCGCGGCCGCTGACATCCGCCGACGCAGCAAAGGAGACGACGATCATGACTGAGCACATCGTGAGCCTGCTCGATCCCGAATTCACCGACGATCCCGTCGGCGCCTACGCCCGCCTGCGGGAGAAGGCCCCGCTCGTGCCGATCGGCTTCCCCGGCGGGCCGCCGGTCTGGCTCATCACACGCATCGAAGACGTGTCGTCGGCGATGAGCGACCCGCGGCTCGTGGTGGACTTCCAGAACGTGCCGGGTCACCGCGGACCCAGCCTGGCGGACCAGGCGATCGCGGCCCTCGACCTGCCGGACGAGTTCCGTGAGTACCTGGCGGCCAACCTGATGCTCGTGGACGGCCCCTACCACTCCCGGTTGCGCCGTCTCGTCACGCCCGCGTTCACCGCACGGCGCATGAAGGCACTGCGGCCCCGCATCGAGGAGATCTCCGCCGAGCTCATCGACGCCCTGGCCCAGAAGGGCTCCGGGGACCTCATCGAGGAGTACTCCTCACCGCTGACCGGCACCGTCATCTGCGAACTCATCGGCGTCGACGAGGCCGACCAGCCGCAGGTGCGGAAGTGGATGAACGACTACGCCAACGCCGACGCCGACATCGCCACGAGCATCCGCAGCCTGGCCGGCTACGTCAAGGAACTCACCGAGCGGCGCCGGGCCGAGCCCACGGACGACATGATCTCCGTCCTGGTGCAGAAGGGCGACGAGGAGGGCAACCGGCTCACCGAGGCCGAGATCGTCTCGCTGGTGCTGGTGGTGGTGAACAACGGGCACCACTCCACGACCCACTTCATCCCGAACGCGATCCGCACGCTCTTCGACAACCCGGATCAGCTGGCCCTGCTGCGCGCGCAGCCGGAAGCGCTGCCGCACGCCATGTACGAGTTGATGCGGGTCGCCAACCCCGTCCCGCTCGCCGGACCCCGGTACGCGACCGAGGACATGGAGTTCGCCGGGGTCCCGATCTGCAAGGGCGACGCCCTGACCGGCTCCCTGCACTCCGCCAACCACGACCCGAGCGTCTTCCCCGACCCCGAACGCTGCGACGTGGGGCGTGTGCTGAAGCGCAAGGAGAGCCACGTCGCCTTCGGCGCGGGTCCGCACTACTGCCTCGGCGCGATGCTCGCCTACATCGAAGGCGAGGTGGCCCTCGACCACCTGCTGATCCAGCGGGACGGGCTGAGGATCGACGGCCGCCTGAGCTACCACGAGCCCGTCGCCGGCGGCGCCAGGCCGCTCTCCGCGTTCCCCGTGCGCCTGTGAGGACCCGCGGCCGGGCCCCTGGCGCGACGAAGGGCGGCGGGGCCGGCCCCGTCCGGGCGCCCCGGACGGGCGGCGCAGCGGTACTGCGCATGACGGACCTGCACCGCGGCGTCGCGGATCCGGTGATGGACACGATGAACTTCCTCAACGAAGTCACCCTGCACCACCCCGAGGCCATCTCCTTCGGTCCGGGCAGACCGCACGAGGACTTCTTCGACACCGAGCAGATCTTCGCCCATGTGCGCCGCTTCCTGGACCACCTGGCCGCCCAGGGGCGCTCACCGGCCGAGGTGCGCAGCGCGATGTGCCAGTACGGGCCGTCCGCCGGGCTGATCCGCGAGCTCGTCGCCGATTCGCTCCGCGTGGACGAGGACATCGACGTACCGGCGGAGTCGGTCGTGGTCACGGTGGGCTGCCAGGAGGCGATGTTCCTGGCGCTGCGCGCGCTGATCTCCGGTCCCGACGACGTGCTGCTGGTCTCCAGCCCCTGCTATGTGGGGATCACCGGCGCGGCGCGGCTCCTCGACGCCGAGGTGGTCGCCGTCGAGGAGCGGGCGGACGGCCTGTCGTGCGCCGACGTGGAGGCCGCGGTCCTGGCCGAACGCCTGCGAGGGCGCAGGCCCCGCGCGCTCTACGTGATCCCCGACCATTCCAACCCGTCCGGCGTCACGATGCCGCTGGAGACCAGGCGTGAACTGCTGGCCCTGGCCGACCGGTTCGACCTGTACATCCTTGAGGACAGCCCCTACCGGCTGGTCAGCCCCGGCGCACGGGTGCCCGCGCTGAAGGCGCTCGACCGGGGCCGCCGGGTGATCCACCTGGGCTCGTACGCCAAGTCGCTCTTCCCGGGCGCGCGCGTGGGCTATGCCGTGGCCGACCAGACGGTGTCACGGGCGGACGGCACCACGGGGCTGCTCGCCGACGAGCTCGCCAAGATCAAGAGCATGATCACGGTGAACACCTCGCCGCTGAGCCAGGCGGCCGTGGCGGGTGCCCTGCTGGCCTCCCGCGGCCGTGTCTCCGAGCTGACCGAGGAGGCGGCCGCCCACTACGGACGGACCATGCGGGCCGCCCTGCGGGCCCTGGAGCGCGAGTTCCCCGCCGAGCGCAGGTCCCGGCTCGGCGTGAGCTGGAACGCGCCCGGCGGGGGCTTCTTCCTGACACTGCGGGTCGCCTTCCGCGCCGACGACGCCGCGCTCGGCCGGTCCGCGCGGGACTTCGGGGTCATCTGGACGCCGATGTCCCACTTTCATCCGGACGGCGGAGGTGATCACACCATCCGGCTGTCGACCAGCTACCTCACCCACGCGGACGTGGAGGAGGGGCTCCGGCGGCTGGCCGATTTCATCGAGTCCGAGGTCGCCGCGGCACAGCGCCGCGGCTGCTGAGTCCGGTCAAGTGTGCACCCCTGGAGGTGGCGTGTGGACATCACGTCGATTGATCACATCGAGCTTTTCGTTGAGGACGCCGAGGAGGCGGCCCTCGGGCTGCGGGACCGCTTCGGCTTCACGGTCGCCGGTCGCGGTGGCGCCCGTACGGGCCTGCGCGGATGCGAGTCGGTGCTGTTGCGCCAGCACGACATCACCCTGCTGGTGACCTCGGCCACCAGCCCCGAGCACCGCGCCGCCGAGTACGTCGAGCGGCACGGCCAGGGGGTCGGGGTGATCGGCCTGCGTGTCGACGACGCCCGGGCCGCGTTCGCCGAGGCCGTCGAGCGGGGGGCGCTGCCCGTCGCCCCGCCCGAGAGGACCGGCCCCGAGGGAGCCCAGGTCGTCTTCGCCTCGGTGAGCGGGTTCGGCGACGTGGAGCACCGCTTCGTCTCCCGCGACCGGCCCGACGGCCCGTTCGCCCCGCTGATCGAGGAGACCGGCCGGGACCGTTCCCGCGAGGGACTGTTCACGGAGATCGACCACCTCGCGGTGTGCGTGCCCGCGGGCACCCTCACGGACACGGTGCGTGCGTACGAGGAGATATTCGGCCTGCGCCAGACCTTCGAGGAGCAGATCGTCGTCGGGGCGCAGGCCATGGACTCGAAGGTCGTCCAGAACGGATCCGGACGGCTGACCCTGACCATCATCGAGCCGGACATCACCCGCGCCCCGGGCCAGATCGACCGGTTCATCGAGGCCCACGACGGCGCCGGCGTCCAGCACATCGCCTTCCTCACCGAGGACATCCTGACCGCCGTGCCCAGGACCGCCGAGCGGGGCGTACGTTTCCTCACCACACCGCGGAGCTACTACGAGGCGCTGGGCGCACGGCTCGGCCCGATCGGCGTCCCCGTGGAGGCGCTGCGCGAGCTCAACGTCCTCGCCGACCGCGACCCGGCCGGCATCATGTTGCAGATCTTCACCGAGTCGCGGCACACGAGGGGCACCCTCTTCTACGAACTGATCGACCGCCGGGGCGCCGGCACCTTCGGCAGCAACAACATCAAGGCCCTCTACGAAGCCGTGGACCGGCAGCAGACGAGCAACCCGACCGGCCAGGCCTGAGACCCGCCCCGCGCCGGTGACGGTGCCGCCTCGCACCCCCTCGCACCCCCTCGCACTCCCGCGCCCTCCCTCGCACCCCCCGGCCTCCGCAGGCTGATCACAGAGGAGCAGACCCAGTGGTTCCGCTTTCGTTCGCACAGCGCCTCAGGCGGCTGACGCGCCCAGGGGAGGACGGGCGATGAGACTCACGCTCGGCGATTTCGAGGAAGCGGCCAGGTCCCGACTCGCCCCCGCCGTCTGGGACTTCTTCGAGGGCGGGGCGGGCGAGGAGCGGACGCTCGCGGCCAATGCCGGGGCGTTCGACCGGCTGTGGCTGCGGCCGCGGGTCCTGCGCGGCGCCGTCCACCCCGAGACGGCGACCACGATCCTCGGCCGCTCCTGGGACGCGCCGGTGGCGGTCGCACCGCTGGGCTACCACACGCTGGCCCACCCGCTGGGCGAGCTCGCCACGGTGCGCGGGACGGCGGCGGCGGCCCGGGTGCCGGTCGTGATCAGCACCTTCGCCGGGCGCGGCATCGAGGAGATCGCCGCCGCCGCCGACGGTGGCCCGCTCTGGCTCCAGGTCTACTGCCTGCGGGACCGGGCGATGACCCGGCGCCTCATCGAGCGTGCGGAGGGCGTGGGTTGTGAAGCACTCGTCCTCACCGTCGACACGCCCCACATGGGCCGCAGGCTGCGGGACCTGCGCAACGGCTTCCGGCTTCCCGCGGGAATCGTCCCGGCCAACCTGGAGGGGCACGACTTCACGGTGCCCGCCGCGCACGCCGCGGCGGAGTTCGCCCCCCTCGACTGGTCGGTGGTGGAGTGGCTGCGCTCGGTCAGTGCGCTGCCGGTCCTGCTCAAGGGGATCCTCACCGACACCGACGCGGCGCGCGCCGTCGAGGCCGGGGCGGACGGCATCGTCGTGTCCAACCACGGCGGGCGGCAGCTCGACGGTGTGCCCGCGACACTCGACGCCCTGCCGGAGATCGTGACGGCGGTGGACGGGCGTGTGCCCGTCCTGCTCGACGGGGGAGTGCGCCGGGGCCGGGACGTGCTCGCCGCGCTCGCGCTCGGCGCCGACGCGGTGCTGGTCGGCCGCCCGGTCCTGCACGGCCTCGCCGTGGACGGAGCCCAGGGGGTGACGGATGTGCTGAACATCCTGCTCGGTGAGCTGACCGACGCCATGGGGCTCGCGGGCCTGAGCGAGCTCGCCGGCATCGGCCCCGGACTCGTGCGGCCCGCCGCCGGCGCCGAGGAGCGGGGCCGCCGCCACCGGGCCCGCGAGGTGCGAGGCGCCGCGGGCTAGACAGGGAGACAGGCATACGCGGAGTGGGCTCCGGGGTGCTCCCGGGGCCCACTCCGCGCCGACGGACGGTCAGGTGCGGCGGTCACGGCCGGGGGAGACGTGACGCGCGCCGGGCCGTCCCGGACCGGTGGCGGGTCAGTCGTCGATCGCCTGGTAGAGGGTGGTCCAGAAGTCGTGGATGGCCCGCGCCGAGTCCGGGGTGGCCATCCCGGTCTGGGTGAGCAGGATGCCGACGAGCCGGTTGTCCGGGTCGGCGTACGCCGAGGTGCCTGCTCCGCCGTCCCAGCCGAACTGGCCGACGGGCGCGAAGTCACCGCGGTAGGTGCGCACCGCCATCCCGAAGCCCCACCCGCCGTGCTGCCCCTGGCCGTGCGACAGATGCACGATGTCGCGGGCCCAGGCCTCCCGGGCGGCCAGTTGCCCGGCCGTGAGGCGGTTGGTGGTCATCAGCTCGACGGACTGCCGGGACAGGACCCGCCGGGTGCCGTGCCTGCCGTGGTTCAGGAGCATGCGGAAGTAGGCGTGATAGTCGTCGACGGTCGAGTCGAGTCCGCCGCCGCCCGACGGGAACGCCGGGGGCCGGCTGTGGTGTCCCCCTTCGGCCTCGTCCGCCACCGTCAGCTTCCCGGTCCGCGGGTCGGGGGCGTACAGCGGGGGGAACCGGTCGGTCTTGTCGGCGGGCACGTGGAAACCGGTGTCCTTCATGCCCAGGGGATCGAGTACGCGTTCGCGCAGGAACGTCTCGAACGGCCGGCCGCTGACCCTGGCGACGAGCACGCCGAGCACGTCGTCACCGATGTTGTACAGCCACCGCTCCCCGGGCTGGTACACCAGCGGGAGGGTGCCCAGGCGGCGCATCCACTCGTCCGGCTCCACTGCCGGCAACAGCCATTCCCGCCCGTAGATCCCCTGCTCGAAGATGGCGCCCATCATCGGGGAGTGCGTCGCCGTCATGTCGAGGCCGAGTCCGAACGTGGAGGTGAGCAGGTCCCGCACGGTGACCGGACGCCGCGCAGGCACGGTGTCCTCCAGCGGGCCGTCGGGCTGCCGCAGGACGCGCCGGTCGGCCAGTTCCGGCAGCCAGCGGTCCACCGGGTCGTCCAGCCGCAGCCGGCACTCGTCCAGCAGGACCATGGCCGCTGCCACCGCGACCGGCTTGGTCGTCGAGGCCATCCGGCAGATGGTGTCCCGGCGCATCGGGGAGCCGCCGTCGGGGCGCATCGTGCCGACCGTCTCGACGTGCGTCTCCCCGCCCCGGCCGACCAGGGCGACGAGTCCGGGAATCCGCCCGGACTCCACATGCCGCAGCAGCACCTCGCGCAGTCGGCGCAGTCCTGAGGCGGATAATCCGTTGCTGCCCGTTCCCATCGCGAAACTCCTTGCAGGCGGCGGGGGTTGCTGCTGCGGTGCTACCGGCCCGTCTCGTCCTCCCCGCCGTCCTCGCCGGCGGCTCGGGTGAGGGCGTCGGTGAGTTGTGTGCGGGCGCGGGCGGGGATGTAGGCGCCTTCTTGGGAGTAGTTGCGGGCGAAGGCGTCGGCGAAGTCGGCGGGGTCCGTGCCGACGAT
>NZ_JAFEXF010000339.1 GCF_016905445.1 Streptomyces sp. G44 | reverse complement strand
GTACGGGTACGACGCTGGGTGACCCGATCGAGGCGCAGGCGTTGCTGGCGACGTATGGGCAGGACCGGGAGAGTGACCGGCCGTTGTTGTTGGGGTCGGTGAAGTCGAACATCGGTCATACGCAGGCCGCGTCGGGTGTGGCGGGTGTGATCAAGATGGTGCTGGCGATGCGGCATGGTGTGGTGCCGGAGTCGTTGCATGTGGACGCTCCGTCGTCGCACGTGGACTGGTCCGCGGGCGCGGTCGAGTTGCTGTCGGAGGCACGGGCGTGGCCGGAGACGGGCCGTCCGCGCCGGGCGGGTGTGTCCTCGTTCGGTGTCAGCGGCACCAACGCGCACATCCTGCTGGAGCAGGCGCCCACCTCCGAGGACCGACCGGAACCGCAGCTCGCTCCGGACGACGACGAGACGACGGTGCCGTGGGTGCTGTCCGCCAAGACGCAGACTGCGCTGAAGGCGCACGCGCAGCAGCTGCGGTCGGCGTTGGCTGAGGGTGTGCGGCCGGTGGATGTGGCGTTCTCGCTGGCGACGACGCGCGCGGCGCTGGAACACCGCGCTGTCGTGGTCGGTGCCGGGCGGGAGGAGCTGCTGCGGGGCTTGGACGCGGTGGTGGACGGTACTTCGGCCGCGGGTGTGGTGCGAGGTGTCGTCCGCGACGGCTCCGGCCTGTCGGCGGTGCTGTTCTCGGGCCAGGGGTCGCAGCGGCCCGGTATGGGCCGGGAGCTGTATGAGACCTACTCCGTGTTCGCGGACGCGTTGGATGCGGTGTGTGCTCTCTTCGACCGGGAGCTTGAGCGGCCGTTGCGGGAAGTCCTCTTCGAGGGCGGTGAGCTGCTGCATCAGACCGGTTATACGCAGCCGGGCCTGTTCGCCCTGGAAGTAGCCCTGTACCGGCTGGTCGAGTCGTGGGGTGTGCGTCCGGACTATGTGACGGGGCATTCGATCGGTGAGCTGGCGGCGGCGCATGTGGCCGGGGTGTTGTCTTTGGAGGATGCGGTCACGTTGGTGGCTGCGCGTGGCCGGTTGATGCAGGCGTTGCCTGAGGGTGGCGCGATGCTGGCGGTGGGCGCGGACGAGGCGACCGTAACGCCGTACCTGGAGGGCCGCGAGGACCGGGTGTCTCTGGCTGCGGTGAATGGTCCCGCGTCTGTCGTGGTTGCCGGTGACGCGGAGGTCGTTGCCGAGCTGGAGGCCCGTTTCAGGGAACTGGGCCACAAGACGAAGCAGTTGAAGGTCAGTCACGCTTTCCACTCACCCCACATGGACGCGATGCTGGAGGACTTCCGCCGCGTCGCGGAGTCCCTCACCTACTCGTCGCCGTCCATCCCGGTGGTGTCGAACGTGACCGGCCAGGCCACGGCCGACGTGGCGAGCGCTGAGTACTGGGTACGTCATGTCCGTGCCGCCGTGCGTTTCGGTGAGGGTGTGCGCTGGCTGGAGGAGCAGGGTGTGGGCGTGTTCCTGGAGTTGGGTCCTGATGGCGTCCTGACCGGCATGGCCCAGGAGTCCCTGAGCGACGACGCCCAGCTCATCGCGGCCCTGCGCAAGGATCGTCCCGAGCCCGAAGCCCTGATCACCGCCGTCGGTCGTCTGTTCGCGGCGGGCGTGAGCCCGGACTGGGCGGCGTACTTCTCCGGCACCGGCAAGGTTGTCCGCCGGGTGGACCTGCCCACGTACCCCTTCCAGCGCCAGCACTACTGGCTGGAGTCCGTCGCCTCCACGGGCGACGTGGCCCCCGCCGGGCTCGCCGCCGTCGAGCATCCGCTGCTGGGCGCGGCGGTGCCCTTGGCCGGTGGCGACGGGTTCCTGCTCACCGGGCGGCTGTCTCTGCGGACCCATCCGTGGCTCGCGGGGCACGCGCTGTCCGGCGTCGTGCTCGTACCGGCGACCGCGTTCGTCGAGCTCGCGGTCCGGGCGGGTGACGAGGCCGGCTGCGGCGAGCTGGAGGAGCTGACACTTCAGGCTCCGCTGGTCCTGCCGCCCGACGAGGCCGTGCAGGTCCAGCTCGTGGTCGGCGCCGCCGACAGCGAAGGGCGGCGGTCGCTGGCCATTCACTCCCGCGCCGCGGATGCCGTACGGGAGGAGCCGTGGACGCAGCACGCCGCCGGAGTTCTGGCGGTCGGCGGCCCGGTGGACGGCGCCGTGCTCGCCGCGTGGCCGCCCGCCGATGCCGTCGAGGTGCCGGTCGAGGAGCTGTACTCGGGGCTCACCGAGGTCGGCTTCGCCTACGGGTCCGCGTTCCTCGGACTGCGTTCCGTGTGGCGGGCCGAGGACGCGGTCTACGCGGAAGTGGCCCTGCCGGACGAGCACCTCGACAGCGCGGGCTCCTTCGGACTGCACCCGGCGCTGCTCGACGCGGCGCTGCATCCGCTCGGCCTGAGCCTGACCCTGGGCGCCACAGAAAGCACGACCGACAACACCACCGAAGGCAGCACCGAAAGCCCCGCCGCATACTCCACGGACGGTTCCGCCGACGGTTCCACGGACGGTTCCACGGACGGTTCCGCCGACGGTGAGAGCAAGGCCCAGAAGCGCGGCGCCGGTCTGCCGTTCGCCTGGACCGGCGTACGGCTGCACGCCTCCGGGGCCGCCACCTTGCGCGTACGCCTCACGCCCAGTGGTGACGACGGAGTGTCCGTCCTCGCTGTCGACGAGACGGGGGCCCCGGTGGCCTCGGTGGAGTCTCTGGTCCTGCGGCCGGTGGCGGACGAGCAGCTCGCCGCGGCCAAGGCGGCCCGGCACGACGGCCTGTTCGTCGTCGACTGGGTGGCCGCCGAGGCCGAGGCCCGAGCCGGAACCGGAACGGGTGCCGGCCCGTCGTACGCGGTGCTCGGCACGGGCGGCACGGGCGGCACGGAGCTGGCCGAGAACCTCACCGCGGCTGACGCCACCGGCCCTCGGCTGCGACTGCCGGATCTCGACGCCCTGGTACGCGGCATCGCCGAGGGCACGGCCGTCCCCGAGCTGGTCTTCACCGAAGTGCCGTCGGGAGGCGACACGGCCGCCACGGCGGACGCCGTCACCGAGGCCCGCTCGATCGCGGGCGGAGTCCTGGAGCTCGTACAGGACTGGCTCTCGCGGGAGGAACTCGCCGAGTCGCGCCTGGTGCTCGTCACCCGAGGCGCGGTCGCCGCGGCCGGCGGCGACGTGCCGGACCTCGCCGGCGCGGCCGTGTGGGGCCTCGTCCGGTCCGCCCAGTCGGAGAACCCGGAGCGCCTGGTGCTCGTCGACGTGGACGGCACAGCCGGGTCATACCGCGCCCTCGCCGACGCCGTCACGTCCGGAGAACCGCAGACGGCGGTACGGGCAGGCGGTGTCCTGGTGCCCCGGCTGGCCCGGGCGGCGGGCACCGGCGCGCCCGACGGCCTCGGCCTGGACCCGGAAGGCACCGTCCTGATCACAGGGGCCACGGGCACGCTCGGCGGTCTCGTCGCCAGGCACCTGGTGACCGAACACGGGGCGTCGCGGCTGCTGCTGGTCTCGCGCCGCGGCCGGGACGCCGAGGGCGCCGAGGCGCTGGAGACCGAGCTGCGCGGGCTCGGCGCGCACGTGACCCTCGCGGCCTGTGACGTCGGCGACCGGGAGGAGCTGGCGCGACTGCTCGGCTCCCTGGACCGGCCGCTGACGGGCGTGGTGCACACCGCCGGGGTGATCGACGACGGCGTGCTGTCCTCGCAGACCCCGGAGCGCCTGGAGAAGGTGTTCCGGCCCAAGGCGGACGCGGCCCACCACCTGCACGACCTGACCCGGGACATGGACTTGGCGGTGTTCGTGCTGTTCTCCTCCGCGGCGGCCACGTTCGGCAGCGCGGGGCAGGCCAACTACGCGGCGGCCAACGCCGTTCTCGACGCCCTCGCCCAGCGCCGCAGGGCCGACGGCCTGCCCGCCACCTCGGTGGCCTGGGGCATGTGGGCCCAGCGCAGCGGCATGACCGGCGACCTCGCGGAGGCGGACATCGCCCGGATGAGCCGCGGCGGCTTCGGAGCCCTCACGGCCGGACAGGGCCTGGCCCTGTTCGACGCGGCCACGGCCGCGCCCGGGGCGGCATCGGTCGCCGTGCGCCTCGACGTGCCCGCTCTGCGTGCCTCGGCCGGGGGACCCGCGGGGACCGGCGC
>NZ_JAFEXF010000338.1 GCF_016905445.1 Streptomyces sp. G44 | reverse complement strand
CCGGCTCCGGGTCAGCGGCAACCCCCCGCGCACGCACCAAACGCCGCACAAACACACCCGACGCCCGAACAGCAACCTCACGCTCACCACTCACCCCAGCAGCAGCCAACACCCCCGCCAACCGCACCCCCACCAACTCATCCCACACCTCCGGCACATCAACCAGACCACCCCACCGCTCCGGATACTCCAACGCCACCACCCGACCAAAACCCCACACCTGGGCCTGCATCAGGTGGCTGGGCGCCTGGTCGCCGGCCGCCACCGCACCCGAGGTCAGCAGCCACAGCGGTGCGTCGACCCCGGTGTCGGCAAGGGCCTGGACGAGCGTCATGGTGCCCGTGACCCCGCGAGGCACCCCGGCGTCGACCCGCTCGTCGAGGCCGAGCAAGGAGATCACTCCGGACACCGTGCCGTCACCGACGGCTCCCCGCAGGGCCTCGGTGAGGCCGAGGCGGTCCGGATCCGTCAGGACGACCGGCACGACATCTGCGCCATGCGCGGTCAGGGCACCTGTGACCTCTTCGGCGGCCCGCGCCTCGGAGGACACCACGATCCAGCTGCCGGTCAGCTCGGGGGTGGCCGTCTCGGCGTCCAAAGGCTGCCAGGTGACGCGGTAGCGCCAGTCGTCGATGAGCGAGAGTTCCTTGCGCTGCCTGCGCCAGCTCGACAACGCGGGAAGCACGGCGCTCAGCGGCTGCTCCCCGTCCACCCGCAGGGTTCCGGCCAGCGATTCCAGGTCCTCGCGCTCCACCGCCTCCCAGAACGCCGCCTCCCCCGGGTCCCGCACGATTTCCCCGTCCCCGCCGAAGTCCCTGGACTCCAGCCAGAACCACTGGTGCTGGAAGGCGTAGGTGGGCAGGTCGACGACCCTGGCACCGGGGAAGAGGGCGTCCCAGTCGAGACGGACGCCGGCCATGTGCAGGCGGCCGACAGCCATGACCAGGGTCTCGGGCTCACGGCGGTCCTTGCGCAGCACCGCGATCGACTCGCGCCGACCGGTGAGGGATTCCTGGGCCATGCCGGTCAGAACGCCGTCAGGACCCAGCTCCAGGAACACGGCCACACCCTGGCTCTCCAGCCAGCGCACACCCTCACCGAAACGCACGGCGGCACGGACATGACGTACCCAGTACTCGGCGGAGGCGACATCAGCCGTGGCCTGGCCGGTCACGTTCGACACCACCGGAATGGACGGCTGCTGATACGTGAGGGACTCCGCGACGCGGCGGAAGTCCTCCAGCATCGCGTCCATGTGGGGTGAGTGGAAAGCGTGGCTGACCTGCAACTGCTTCGTCTTGTGGCCCAGTTCCCTGAAACGGGCCTCCAGATCCGCCACGACATTCGCGTCACCGGCGATCACCACCGACGCGGGACCGTTCACCGCTGCCAGGGACACCTGGTCCTCACGGCCCTCCAGGTACGGCGCCACGGTCGCTTCATCCGCGCCCACCGCCAGCATCGCGCCACCCTCAGGCAACGCCTGCATCAACCGGCCACGCGCAGCCACCAGCGTGACCGCATCCTCCAGGGACAGCACCCCGGCCACATGCGCGGCAGCCAGCTCACCGATCGAGTGCCCGGTCACATAGTCCGGACGCACACCCCATGACTCGACCAGCCGGTACAGGGCTACTTCCAGGGCGAACAGGCCCGGCTGCGTAAAGCCGGTCTGGTGCAGCAGGTCGCCACCCTCGAACAGCACCTCCCGCAACGGCCGCTCAAGCTCCCGGTCGAAGAGGGCACACACCGCATCGAGCGCATCCGCGAACACGGAGTACGTCTCATACAACTCCCGGCCCATACCCGACCGCTGCGACCCCTGACCCGAGAACAACACCGCCAGTTGACCGCCGGAGCCGCGGAGAGAGCCGCTCGCGACACCCGAGGCCGGCGTGCCTTCCGCGAGCGCCGCGAGCCCCTGTAGCAGCTCCTCGCGATCAGATCCCACCACGACGGCGCGGTGCTCCAGCGCCGCACGCGTCGTCGCCAGCGAGAACGCCACATCCACCGGCGAGCAGTCATCCGCCAACGCCGACCGCAGCCGCTCCGCCTGCGCCTTCAGCGCCTCGGCCGACTTGGCGGACAGCACCCACGGCACCACACCCGTCGGCATCGCACCGTCCTCGACCGGCTCGGGAGCCGTCCCGGACGCGGGTTCCTCGGCCGAGGGCGGCTGTTCGACGATGACGTGCGCGTTGGTGCCGCTCACGCCGAACGACGAGACGCCCGCCCGGCGTGGCCGGTCGGTCTCGGGCCACGGGCGCGGCTCGGTCAGCAGTTCGACCGCCCCCGCCGACCACTCGACGTGGGACGACGGTGCGTCGACGTGCAGGGTCTTCGGCAGCAGGCCGTGGCGCATGGCCATCACCATCTTGATGATGCCCGCGACGCCGGAAGCGGCCTGGGTGTGCCCGATGTTCGACTTGATCGACCCGAGCCACAGCGGGCGGTCGGCGTCCCGGTCCTGGCCGTAGGTGGCGAGCAGCGCCTCGGCCTCGATGGGGTCACCGAGCGTGGTGCCGGTGCCGTGCGCCTCCACCGCGTCCACGTCCATGGGGGTGAGCCCGGCGGAGTGGAGGGCCTGCCGGATGACGCGCTCCTGCGACGGGCCGTTGGGTGCGGTGAGGCCGTTCGACGCGCCGTCCTGGTTGACGGCCGAGCTGCGGATCACGCCGAGCACGCGGTGGCCGTTGCGCTGGGCGTCCGACAGCCGCTCCAGGAGCAGCAGGCCCACGCCTTCGGCCCAGCCGGTGCCGTCGGCGGCGTCCGCGAAGGACTTGCAGCGGCCGTCGGGCGACAGGCCCCGCTGCCGGCTGAAGTCCACGAAGGTGCTGGGGGTGGACATGACGGTGACGCCGCCGGCGAGCGCCATCGTGCACTCGCCGTCGCGCAGGGCCTGGCTCGCCCAGTGCAGGGCGACGAGGGAGGACGAGCAGGCCGTGTCGACGGTCACCGCGGGGCCTTCGAGGCCGAGTGCGTAGGCGATGCGGCCGGAGACCACACTGCCGGAGTTGCCGGTGCCGAGGTAGCCCTCCACCCCTTCGGGTACGACGTCCACGGCGGCGGCGTAGTCGTGGTACATGACGCCGGCGAAGACGCCCGTACGGCTGCCGCGCAGCTCCGCGGGGTCGATGCCGGCCCGTTCCACCGCTTCCCAGGCCGTCTCCAGGAGTAGCCGTTGCTGCGGGTCCATGGCGACGGCCTCGCGCGGGCTGATCCCGAAGAACGCCGGGTCGAAGGCCCCGGCCTCGTGCAGGAAGCCGCCTTCGCGGGTGTACGAGGTGCCCTCGTGGTCGGGGTCCGGGTGGTAGAGGGCTTCGGGGTCCCAGCCGCGGTTCTCCGGGAAGCGGGTGATGCCGTCACCGCTCTCGGCGACGAGCCGCCACAGGTCCTCCGGCGAGGCGATCCCGCCGGGGTAGCGGCAGCTCATCCCGACGATCGCGACAGGCTCCTGCTCCTTGCCCTCCAGCTCGCGCACACGACGGCGGGTCGCGTGCAGGTCGGCAGAGACCTGCTTGAGGAAGTAGCGGAGTCGTTCTTCGTTCGCCATCTAAAGTCAGCTCTCCTAATGGATGGAACCCGAGCCCTGCGTGCGTCAGGAGATCCCGAACTCTTTGTTGAGGAAGTCGAAGACTTCGTCGTCCGACGCGGCGTCCAGTTCGTCCGCGACGGTCTGTCCCTCGTGCGCCTCGTGGGTCACGACCGGTCCGGTGCCGGCGTCGTCACCCCACTTGGCCAGCAGTGCCTGGAGCCGCTCGGTGACCCGCGCCCTGGCCTGCCCGCCGAACGTCTCCTGTCCGAGGAGGCGTTCCAGGGCGTCCAGTTCCGCGGTGCCCGCATCGGCCGTCGCCGTGGTGACGAGCCGGCCGCGCAGATGCCCGGCGACGGCCTCCGGCGTCGGATAGTTGAAGATCACCGTGGCGGCGAGGCGCACCCCGGTGGCCGCGGTGAGCTGGTTGCGGAACTCGACCGCGGTGAGCGAGTCGAAGCCGATCTCCTGGAAGGTCCGGTCCGCTTCGACCTCTTCCGCCCCCGAGTAGCCGAGGACTCCGGCGACATGGGCGCGTACCAGGGCCAGCAGTTCGGCTTCCTGCTCGGCCTCCGGCAGCTTCGCGAGGCGCTGCCCGAGGGTGTCGCCACCGCCCTCCGCCGGTGCGGCGGCGGCTGTGCGCCGTCCTGCCCGGCCGGGCGCGCCGGCGGCGGGGGCCAGACCGCGCAGCAGCGGCGGCAGTGCGCCGGTC
>NZ_JAFEXF010000337.1 GCF_016905445.1 Streptomyces sp. G44 | reverse complement strand
GTGTAGTTGTGTTGTCTTCGTCGAGTTGTGTTGTTGGATTGTTTTTTTTTTTTTTTTTAAAAGAAGAAGAGGGCATCCGAGGTGTAGAGGGGTCTGGGGGGCGGGGAGATGTGTAAAGGAGACGGGTAGGGCACGGTCCGCAGCCCCGCCGCGCGCACCGACGCCTCCACCGTCCAGAAGACGCGCGGCCGGGCCGAGACGGGCCCCGCGTGCACGACGAGGCGGCCGCCGGGGGCGAGGACGCGCGCGGCGAGGCCGTAGAACTCCACGGAGTACAGCTTCGTGCCGGCGGTGATGCCCGGGTCCGGCAGGTCGGAGATCACCACGTCGTACGTCGCGCGCAGGGAACGCAGCCGGCGGAACGCCTCGGCCTGCTCCACCCGCAGCCGGGGGTCGCGGTAGGCGTGGCCGTTCAGCTCGCTCAGGGCCGGGTCGTGGCGCGCCAGGCGGACGACGCCCGCGTCCAGCTCGATGATGTCGACGCGGCGCACCCCGCGGTGGCGCAGCACCTCGCGCGCCGCGAGGCCGTCACCGCCGCCGAGGATGAGCACGCGCGCGTGGGGGCCGCGCATCGCGGGAGCGACGAGCGCCCGGTGGTAGCGGCGCTCGTCGCGTCCGCTGATGCGCAGCCGTCCGTCCAGGTAGAGGTCGAAGGAGCGTTTCCGCCCGCCGGTGAGGACGACTTCCTGTACGCCGGTCTGGACGGCGACGCGCGCGTCGGCGCCGTACACCGCCCGCCGCGCGGCCCGCTCGAAGTCGCCGACGAGCACGGCGGCCGAGGCGAGGACCGCCAGGACGAGCACGTTCGCCGTGAGGACCGCCCAGCGCCCGCGCACGCTCAGGCCCCGCCCGAACAGGCCGAGGACGAGCGCACAGCCCGTGACCGCGTTGACGGCGCCGGTGAACAGGGCGCCCGTGAGCTGTCCGAACACCGGGAGCAGCAGGAACGGGAAGGCGAGGCCGCCGGCGAGCGCGCCCACGTAGTCGGCGGCGAACACGTCGGCGACCGCGCCGTCGGCGTCCTGGCGCCGGATGCGCTGGATGAGCACCACGAGGAGCGGCACCTCGGCGCCGATGAGGACGCCGATGGCCAGGGAGAACACGGCGAGGAGGTAGCGCGAGCCGCCCGCCCAGACCTCGCCGCTGTCGCCGGTCCAGGCGAAGGCCGCGTACAGCGCCATGGCGCTGCACCCGCCGACCAGCGCGAGCGCCGCCTCGACGAGCCCGAACCACATGGGGGCCCGGTGGCGCAGCCGCTTGGCGAGCAGCGAGCCGATGCCCATGGCGAAGACCATCACGGAGAGCACGACGGACGCCTGGGTGACCGAGTCGCCGATCAAGTAGGCGGCGAGGGCGACGAGTTCGAGTTCGTAGACGAGCCCGCAGGCAGCGCAGACGAACACGCCCAGCAGAACGAGGAACCGTCCTGCCCGGGGCGAGACCGGCAACCGCACCGACGAGTCGAGCATTCGAGAACGCTACGTCACCGCGCTCACGAGACGAGTCCCCCGAAAGGGTGCACATGGGCCGCCGCCCGGCCGCGACGGCGGGCCGCGCCGCCACCCGATGTCACCGCTACGCGGGCAACGGCGCCCGCACGCCCACCTTCGACCGGGTGGCGACCAGCTGGCCCTCCTGCGGGTACGCGTGCCACGTGCGCCACATCACCGACCCCTCGTGCCGCTGCGCCAGCAGGGCCGTGAAGGCGTGCGGGCTGCCGGGGAAGACCCCGGCGAGGCCGTGCGGGTGCTCGGTGACCAGGGCGAGCAACTCCTGCGCGCGACCCGCGAATTGGCCCCGGGAGAGCGTTTCGACGCGTGCGGCGAACTCGTACTCCCAGTCGCCCACCCGCTTGGACACACCGAGCGGGAGCGGTGTGCTGCTGCCGGGGATGCAGGCCACCGTCTCGGAGCAACTGCCCTGCTCCTCCTCCAGAAGCACCTGGTGCGAGGCGCCGAGGAGTCGTAACTGAAGCCTGGCGGCGGCCAGTTCCAGGTCGAGCGTGGCGAGCGCGGGCAGCGGCTCGCGCCCCAGGGCCCACGCGAGGTCCTCGGCGCGCGTGTCGGTGTAGACGGTCTTCAGGGTCGTGAGCATGGGTCGGCTCCGCTAACACGCAATGGAAGTGGGGCCGGCGCACCCGGATCGGACACCGGGAGGTGGGGGAATACCGGCTCGTGCCCACGAGCGCGTCCCGTACGGGTCTCCATGGTCCGGCTCGCCAAACCAGGAGACCTGCGACGGACGTCCGAGGGCGGTACTGGCGCTAAGAGGGAATCATGGTCGACGACAGTGCCACAGCGTTTTTACCCACCTTCGTAGGGTTTCCATCCCCCTGGGGGCTGCACAGTTCAACTGTTCAATGCCGCAACCATGTCGCAATCATGCCGGACGGCACCAACCGGACAACACCAAAGCGCCCGGCGGGAGTTGCCTGCCCCGCCGGGCGCCCTCTGGAATCGGTGGACCAGCTGCCCCGTGTCAGCTGCCTCCGCCGCATCCACCCCCGCCACCACCGCACGAGGAGCTGCCTCCCCCGCACGAGGATCCGCCTCCGCAGGAGTGACCGCCGTGGTGGCCCCCACCACCTCCGCCGTCACCGCCGCCGGCCCACCAGCTGCCGCTGCCCGCCGTGCTCGACGCGGTGCCCGAGCCGCCCCACGAGGAGCGGGTGCGGCGCCTGCCGCTCCGCCCGCCTGCCGCGCGGTTGGCCCCCGCGACCACGGCGAAGACGAGCACTGCGACGAAGATGAAGGCCACGACCATGGCCACCACGCCCTTTCCGGTTCCCCCGAAGCGTGGTCCCCCCTTGGGCCCCGCTTCTCGCGTGACAGGGGGATGCCCCCGGGCGTCGCGCGCCAAAGCAGAGTTGAGGAAGTCCAGAGGTTCGGCGCAGGATGGCGGCCATGACCTCCACTTCCGGGAGCGGGCGCCCGCTGCTCAACCGCCGCCTCGCCGAGTTCGGTACGACGATTTTCGCCGAGATGTCCGCCCTGGCGGTCACCACGGGCGCGATCAACCTGGGCCAGGGCTTCCCGGACACCGACGGCCCCGAGTCCGTCCGCGAGGCCGCGGTGCGGGCGCTGCGCGACGGCCGCGGCAACCAGTACCCGCCGGGCCCCGGCGTCCCGGAGCTGCGCACGGCCATCTCCGGACACCAGCTCGACCGCTACGGGCTCACCTACGACCCCGCTCTGGAAGTCCTCGTGACGGCGGGCGCGACCGAGGCGATCGCGGCGTCCCTGCTCGCGCTCGTCGAACCGGGCGACGAGGTCATCGCGCTGGAGCCCTACTACGACTCGTACGCCGCCTCGATCGCGATGGCGGGCGGCACGCGCGTCCCGGTGACCCTGCGGCCCTCCGACGGCCGCTTCCGCCTGGACCTCGACGAGCTGCGCGACGCGGTCACCCCCCGCACCCGGCTGATCCTCCTCAACACCCCGCACAACCCGACCGGCACGGTCCTCACGCGCGCCGAGCTGACGGAGATCGCGCGGCTGGCCGTCGAGCGCGACCTGCTCGTCGTCACCGACGAGGTGTACGAGCATCTCGTCTTCGACGACGCCGAGCACATCCCGCTCGCCTCGTTCCCGGGCATGCGCGAGCGCACGGTCAGCATCGGGTCCGCGGGCAAGACGTTCTCGTTCACCGGCTGGAAGGTCGGCTGGCTGACCTCCACGCCCGAGCTGGTGGCGGCGGTCCGCTCGGCGAAGCAGTACCTCACGTACGTGGCCTCGGGCCCGTTCCAGTACGCCGTCGCGGAGGCGCTCGCCCTGCCCGGCTCCTTCTTCGACGACTTCCGCGCGGAGCTGCGGGCCAAGCGCGACCTGCTGAGCGAAGGGCTGACGGCGGCGGGCTTCGACGTCTACCGGCCGGCCGGCACGTACTTCGTGACGACGGACATCCGCCCCCTGGGCGAGAGCGACGGCTTCGCCTTCTGCCGCGCGCTCCCGGAGCGGGCCGGGGTCGTCGCCATCCCGAACGCGGTCTTCTACGACCACCGCGAGGCCGGCGCACCCTTTGTCCGTTTTGCCTTCTGCAAGCGGACGTCGGTCCTCAAGGAAGCGGTGGTGCGCCTGAAGTCACTGGCGGGCTGAGCCCGCCGGGCCGGGAGGCGGAGAAAGGCCCGGCCGGGGGGGACGCCCCCCCCGCCGGGGCCCTGCGCGCGTACGGGCCCCCAGGCCCCGTCGGCGCCCCGCCTCCCCCCCCCGGCGGGGGCCCCCCCGGGCTCCCGGCCGGGCTGCCCCGCCAGCCCGCCGGCGGACTCCGTCGCGGCGGCCCCCCCGCCGGACCTCCGAGCCCCCGAGG
>NZ_JAFEXF010000336.1 GCF_016905445.1 Streptomyces sp. G44 | reverse complement strand
GTACTGGAGGGGCTGGCGTGCAGGTGACGACGTACTGGCTGGAGCACGCCTGGCTCGGCGCGCATGTCGAGCCGGGCGTGGCGGTGGGGGTGACGGGCGAGCGGATCACGGCCGGCCGCGAGGGCGTCGCGGCGCCCCCGCCGGGCGCGGCGGGGCTGCGCGGGCTGACGCTGCGAGGAGCGGGGCGCCGAGGCGCGCGGCTCCGTCCGCCGCGGGCGCTCGGGACCCCGCGCCGCCGGGGCCGGCTCGTACACCTGCTCGGGCCCGCCCTCCGGCGGCTCGCCCAGCGCCTCCAGGGCGTGCCTCGCCTCGGGCACGGCCAGCGGCGAGAAGTACGGATTGATCCGCAGGGCCTCCCCGATGTGCCGCCGCGCCGCGCCGTACCGGCCCAGCTGCCGCTCGATCTCCCCCCGGTGGTAGGCGAACAGCGCGCTGCGCGGCCCCTTGGCGATCGCCTTGGTGACCAGCTTCAGGCCCTTCTCGCCCTCCCCGGAGCGGTGCAGCGCCCACCCCAGCGCGTCCGCGTTCTCCGGGCTGGGGTGCCGCTTGTACTCCGCCTCCAGCCGCTCCACCGCCACCTCCGGGTCGCCGTGGTCCGCCTCGAAGAGACCGAGCACCCGCTCGTTGTTGACCCCGCCCGCGCTCTCCTCCCGCACCCGCGCCCGCAGCACGTCGTACTGGGCGCGCGCGGCGGGCCGCAGCTTCAGCGCCTCGTACAGCTCACCGAGCTCCAGGGCGTACTCGGGCAGCGGCTGCCGCGTGAGCGCCGAGCGGTACGCGTGCAGCGCCTCCGACGTGCGGCCGAGCGCCGCCAGCACGCGGCCCCGGCCCGCCAGCGAGGCATGGTGGTCGGGATCGGAGTCGAGCGCCGCGTCGTAGTGGCGCAGTGCCAGCGCGGGCTCGCCCCGCTCCCACGCCAGCTCCCCGACCCGGTGCAGGCACGCCGCCCTCTCCGCCCGGGTCTCCGCGAGCGCCACCGCGTCGGTCAGGGCGGCGTTGGCGTCCTCGCGCCAGCCCCGGTCGCGGTAGACCTGCCCGGCGCGCGTCTTCACGACGGAGCGCGAACCGAGCTTCTTGACGGACTCCAGGGCCTTGCCGACCCCCTTGGCGTCGCCGAGCCCGGTGTAGGCGTCGATCAGCGCGGCGTGCCCCGTCCACCGCTTCGGCGCCTGCCGCACCGCCCGCTCCCCCCACACGCGGGCCGCCCGGAAGTCGCGCCGGGCGTTGGCGAGCGCCGCCAGCCCCGTCAGGGCCTCCGCATTGCCCTCGGGCCGCGCCCTCAACGACGTGCGCAGCGCCCGCTCGGCCTTCGGGTAGTACGCGACATCGGCGGTGCGCGCGCCCCGCGCCACATACGCCGCACCGAGCACCGCCCAGGAGTGCTCGTCCCGTGGGTGCGCCCGCAGATGCGCCTCCCGGTCCCCGATGAGCGCCGCCAGATCCGCCGGCGCGGCCGGTCTGCCCGCCGCCACGGCCACCCGGGCCCGCCCCGCGGGCCCGAGCGCGGGCGGCGAGGCGTCCCCGCGGCCCAGCGGCACCAGCACATAGGCGGCTCCGAGCACCACCGATCCCGCCACGGAGACGATCAGCGCCCGCCGCACCGAACGCCGCACCGGGGGCCTGTACGGCTTCACGGAGTACCTGTAACGCTTCATGACGCTCACTGTGCGTCAATACGAAGAGCACATCCCGGCACGGGGAAGGGCGTCGCACACGGGTTCACACCGATGGCCCCCGGGTGCGACGCTGTGATCATGAGCCGCACCCTCGTCGAACTGCTCCAGGACGGCCTGCCCGCCGAGGCCGTCCTCACGGACCCGGACGTCACCTCCGCGTACTCCCACGACATGGCGAGCTTCTGCGCCGCCGGAGTCCCCGCCGTCGTGGTCCTGCCCCGCACCGTCGAGCAGGTCCAGCACGTCATGCGCACCGCCACCGCGCTGCGCGTCCCGGTGGTGCCGCAGGGCGCCCGCACCGGCCTGTCCGGCGCCGCCAACGCCAGCGACGGCTGCATCGTGCTGTCGCTCGTCAAGATGAACCGCATCCTGGAGATCAGCCCCGTCGACCGGATCGCCGTCGTCGAGCCGGGCGTCGTCAACGCCGCGCTCTCCCGCGCGGTGGGCGAGCACGGCCTGTACTACCCGCCGGATCCCTCCAGTTGGGAGATGTGCACCATCGGCGGGAACATCGGCACCGCCTCCGGCGGCCTGTGCTGCGTGAAGTACGGCGTCACCGCGGAGTACGTCCTCGGACTCGACGTCGTCCTCGCCGACGGGCGGCTCATGAGCACCGGCCGCCGCACCGTCAAGGGCGTCGCCGGGTACGACCTCACGCGGCTGTTCGTCGGCTCCGAGGGCAGCCTCGGCATCGTCGTGCGCGCCGTGCTCGCCCTGAGGCCGAAGCCGCCGCAACAGCTGGTGCTGGCCGCCGAGTTCGCGTCGGCCGGGGCCGCCTGCGACGCCGTTTGCGCGATCATGGGAACACAAGGGCGCGAAGCGCTTCCGCGGAAGGGTGGCGGTGGGGGACGGGCGGGCGGTCACGTCCCGTCGCTGCTCGAACTGATGGACCGTACGACCGTGCGGGCCGTCAACGCGCTGGCGAACATGGGACTGCCCGAGACCACCGAGGCCCTCCTGCTCGCCGCCTTCGACACCCCGCACGCCGCGGCCGATCTCGCCGCCGTCGGCGCGCTCTGCGAGGCCGCGGGCGCCACCCAGGTGGTCCCGGCCGAGGACGCCGCCGAGTCCGAACTGCTGCTCCAGGCACGCCGGTTGTCGCTCACCGCGCTCGAAGCCCTCAAGGGTGCCACGATGATCGACGACGTGTGCGTGCCGCGCTCCGCGCTGGCGCGGATGCTCGACGGCGTCGAGCGCATCGGCCAGAAGTACGGCCTGACCATCGGCGTCTGCGCGCACGCCGGCGACGGCAACACGCACCCCACCGTCTGCTTCGACGCGGCGGACGCCGACGAGGCCCGGCGCGCCCGCGAGTCCTTCGACGAGATCATGGCCCTCGGACTCGAACTCGGCGGCACCATCACCGGCGAGCACGGCGTCGGCGTCCTCAAGAAGGAGTGGCTCGCACGCGAGATCGGGCCGGTGGGGGTGGAGATGCAGCGGGCCGTCAAGGCGGCCTTCGACCCGCAGCACCTCCTCAACCCGGGCAAGCTGTTCTGACCCCCGCGCGAGGCGGTCACTCGCCGTCCCCCGACTCGTCCGAGGGCCACGGGTCGCGCAGCCACAGCTCGTCCACGCGGCCACGGCCGAACGTGGGCGCGAGCAGCTCGGCGAGGCCGTCGTCGATGCCGAGCCGCTCGCCCTCAGAGCCCGGGGGGACCACCCGCAGGGTGCGCTCCAGCCAGGCGGAGACGGCCGTCGCGGGCGCCTCCAGGAGGGCCTCGCCGTCCGGTGAGCTGAGCGCCATCATCACGACGCCGCGGCCCTCCACCTTCGTCGGCCACACCCGCACGTCACCGTGGCCGCACGGCCGGAACACCCCTTCCACCAGCAGCTCGCGGGCGAACGTCCAGTGCACGGGGTGCTCGGAGCCGATGTGAAAGGCGATGTGGACGGCGCAGGGGTCGTCGGTGCGGTAGGTGAGCCGGGCCGGGACGGCGACCGCGCGTTCGGGTGAGAGGACCAGTTTGAGTTCCAGTTCGCGTTCCACCACGGAGTGCATGTCGGTGCGTTTCCCTTCTCGAAGGGGCCCTGGGAGCGGACCCGTACGAGTGGAGAGCACGTGGGCGCCGGAGCATTACGCGGGTTCGGGAGACTTTCTCCGGACGGCATGGAAGAGGGGGCGCCGGAAGGGCCGTGGGGCTGGCGGGGGATGTGTGGGGACCGTGCTCGGATAGTGGTCCGTGGCGACGGACCCGCCCGGTGGCCCACGGAGGTCTGATAGATGTGGACCCCTCAAAAGACCCCCGAGCAGATACGGGACGACGGACATGAGCGCCCCAACTCCGGCCCCAGGCGACGACAGGCCCCGCGAAGGCTACTACCCCGACCCGTCCATTCCCGGATATGTCCGGTACTGGAACGGCGCCGCCTGGGTGCCCGGTACGAGCCGTCCCGCGCCGTCCGACGGCGAACCCCTCCCGGCGCCGCCCGGCGCGGGCGCGAGCGCCTCGGTGGCGCTTCCGGTGGAGGAGACCGGCCCCCACTTCTTCGACGAGGACCCGGTGCCGGGCGGCCCGGACCAGTACGGCGCCCGCCCCGAGCCCGCCTCCGCCTGGCAGGCCGACGCCACCCGGCAGTCCGGCCTCGGCGGCGAACAGGAACGCCGCATCTCCTGGGGCGCCCCCGGCCAGGCCGACCCGCGCGTGCCC
>NZ_JAFEXF010000335.1 GCF_016905445.1 Streptomyces sp. G44 | reverse complement strand
CCCCCGGGCGCGGCGCGGCGCCCCCTCGGCGTGCCCCCGCGGCGGGGGGTGCCGCACACCCCCCCCCCCGGGGGGGGGCCGCGGGGCTCTCCTACCGCCATGAAGCCCCCCGCGAGGGCGACCCCCCCGCCCCCCCCGCCCGCCCCCCCCCCCCCCCCCCGGCCCCCCCCCCCCCCCCCGGCGGGCGGCCCGCCCCCCCCCGCCTGCCCCTTCCCCAGGTCCCCGCCCCCGCCGTCACCCTCGCCGTGGACGGCCCGCCGACGGTCGACTGGGACCGCCTCGCCGCCCGCCTGACGGCGGAACTGACCGCGCTCGGCACGTCCGTGCGGACCCTGGACCTGCGCGCCCACCACGCCCCGCCCGAGGCGGTGCGCGGCCGCACCGACGCCGGCGACGACCCCTACTACGCGAAGCTCGCCGAGAACCCCCTGCGGGACCTCTTCGACGACCTGCCCGATCCGCCGCGCCCCGAGGCGGGAGAGCTGCTGCTCGTGCACGGTCCGGGCGCCTCCCTCCTGCCGCACGACCTGCTCTGGTACGCCGACCTGCCCAAGCGCCACGCCGAGGCCGCCGTGGCCGCGGGCACCGGCCACAACCTGGGACTGCCGTACGAGCAGGGCGGGCTGAGGCGGCTGTTCTACATCGACTGGCCCATCCTCGACCGGCACCGCGACGCGCTCGCCCCCCGCCTCGACGGCTGGCTCGACGTGCAGGACCACGACCGCCCCACCTGGGTCGACGGCGACGGCCTGCGCGCCACCCTCGCCGGCCTGGCCCGGCGCCCGGTACGCACCCGGCCCTACTTCAACTCCACGCCCTGGGGCGGCCACTGGGCCCAACGCGCACTCGGCTTCGACCGCGCGGCCCGCAACACCGCCCTCGGCTACGAACTCATCGCCCCCGAAGCCGGTGTCCTCATCGGCACCCACCCGGGCCGGCAAGCGGAGATCCCGTTCCAGCTGCTGTGCGTCCTGCACCCGGAGGCGATGCTCGGCCCCCGGGTCAGCGCCCGCTTCGGCACGTCCTTCCCGATCCGCCTCGACTACCTCGACACCGTGGACGGCGGCGACCTCTCGGTGCACTGCCACCCCGAAGAGGCGTACATGAAAGAGCGGTTCGGCTGGCCCTACACCCAGCACGAGACGTACTACGTGACCCTCGGCGGCCCCGGCGCGCGCGTCTTCCTGGGCCTGCGCGAGGACGCCGACCTGGACCTCTTCCGCAAGGAGATCGAGGAAGCCGCGCACGACGGCGTGCCGATGGACCCGGAGGACCACGTCATGACGTTCCCCGCCGACCGGGGCCGCCTCTTCATGATCCCGGCGGGCACCCCGCACGCCTCCGGCGCCGGGAACGTCGTCCTGGAGATCAGCGCCACGCCCTACCTCTACTCCCTGCGGTTCTACGACTGGCTGCGCCCCGACACGAACGGCCGCCCCCGCCCGCTGCCGTACGAGCACGGCCTCGCCAACCTGGACACCGGGCGGCGCGGAGACACCGTCGTACGCGACCTCGTCCAGGAGCCGCGCGTGCTGCGCCGGGGCGAGGGCTGGCGCGAGGAACTCCTCGGCGCCCTGGAGGAGATGTTCTACGAGGTGCGGCGCCACGTCCTCGACGGCGGCGCGGGCGCGGTGGCCGACGACGACACGGAGGGCCGCTTCCACGTACTGAACGTGGTGCGGGGCGAGGGCGTCATGGTGCGCACGGCGGCGGGGGAGCGGCACACCCTGTGGTACGCCGAGACGCTGACCCTGCCCGCCGCGGTCGGCCGCTACCAGCTGGCGGCGATCGGCGAACGCCCGGTCGAGGTCGTCAAGGCCCTGGTCAGGCCGGACTTTTGCCGCGGTGACGCATGAGACCCGTCCTGGAGATCGGCGGCACGCATGTGACGGCCGCCCTCGCCGACCCGGACACCGCGACCGTCGCCCGGAGCGTGCGGCGCCCCCTCGACGCCCGGGGCACCGCCGAGCACATCCTCGGCGCGGTGGTCCGCTGCGCCGGCGAACTGGAGGCGGCGCCCGGAGAGGTCTGGGGCGTCGCGGTGCCCGGCCCCTTCGACCACGACAAGGGCATCGCCCGCTTCGAAGGCGTCGGCAAGTTCGAGGACCTCTACGGCATCGACGTACGGTCCGTGCTCCTGGACGGCGTATGGCCGCGTCCCGCCGAGACCGTGTTCCTGAACGACGCCCATGCCTTCCTCCTGGGCGAGTGGCGGGCGGGCGCCGCGCGCGGACACCACCGCTGCGTCGGCATCACGCTGGGGACGGGCGTCGGTTCGGCGTTCGCCGTCGACGGCGAGGTGCGGCGGACGGGGCCGGGGGTGCCGCCGCAGGGCCGCGTCGACCTGCTCAGGGTGGGCGGCAGACCGCTGGAGTACTCGGTGTCGCGCCGTGCCATCCTGACGCGCTACGGCGGCGACGAGCCGGACGGCGTCCTGAACAGCGCCCTGGACGGCGCTGTGGACGTGCGGGAGATGGCCGACCGGGCGCGGGCGGGGGAGCGGCACGCACGCCACGTGTTCGACGAGACCTTCACGCTCCTCGGCGCCGTCCTCGCGCCCCATCTGCGCGCCTTCGACGCGACGGCCCTCGTCGTCGGCGGCGCCATGGCGGCCTCGTGGGACCTGATCCGCCCGGCCCTGCGGGCGGGCCTCGGCGATACGCCGGTCGCGCTGCGCGCCGGGGTGCTCGGCGACAACGCGGCGCTGATCGGGGCGGCGGCGTACGTGACCTGAGACGGTGGGCACGGAGGCGTGACGGACACGCCGGACACGGCGAGATCGGTGGGGTGTTGGACGGGACGGAACAGTACAGAAAGGGCGGCCAGCCCACCCTGCGGGACGTCGCCGAACGGGCGGGCGTCAGCGCGATGACCGCCTCCCGCGTGCTGCGCGACGACCCGCAGGTGCTGCCCGCCACCCGGGAGCGGGTCAGGGCCGCGGCGACCGCGCTCGGCTACCGCCCCAACGAGGTGGCCCGCAGCCTCCGGCTCGGCCGCGGCTCGGGCCTGGTCGGGCTCGTCGTCACCAACCTTGCCAACCCCTTCTACTCGCGCCTGGCCCTCGGCGTCGACTCCGTCGTCGTCAAGGACGGACTCAAGACGGTCATCGGCAACACCGGGCAGGACCTGGACGCCGAACGGGACCTGGTCGCCGACCTCGTGGCCCGCCGCGTCGACGGCATCATCGCCGTGCCCGCGGGTGCCGACCAGCGTCACCTGGCGGCGGCGGTGGCCGAGGGGGTGCCGGTGGTCCTCGCCAGCCGCCCGCCGGAGGGCTTCGCCGCCGACTGCGTCCTGGTCGACGACTTCGGCGGCGCCCGTGCCGCCACGGCCCGCCTCGTGGAGCGCGGGCACCGCCGGATCGGCTTCCTCGGTTCGCCGCCCGCCGTGTACACCGGCACGGAACGGCTGCGCGGACACGCGGCGGCCCTGGCCGCGGCGGGCCTCGCCGTCGACGACCGTCTCGTGCGCCAGGGCCAGACGGCACCGGACGAGGCGGCGCGCGCCGCCGCCGGCCTGCTCGCGCTGCGCGATCCGCCGACCGCGCTGTTCTGCTCCAACAACCGCAACACGATCGGGGCGTTCCGCGCGATCCGCGCCCTGCGGGCCCGCGGCGGCGCCGACATCGCCCTCGCGGGCTTCGACGACTTCGAACTGGCGGACGCGCTGGGGCTGCCCCTCACCCTCGTCGCCTACGACAGCGACGAACTGGGCCGCGCGGCGGCCCGCCTCCTCACCGCCCGCCTGAACACCGCCACCGGACCCGGCACGGCCACGAGGCGAAGCCCTATGCCGCCCCCGCGGCAGATCGTGGTGCCCACGAGCCTGGTGGAGTACGGGGAGTAGGGCGCGGGTTCGGCCACTCCATGTGGGCGGGCCGGGCCGGGGCGCGATCGCGTCGCGTGGCCCCGGGCTCGTGCGTTGCTCGGCGCGAGGCGGAACCGCCCGCGGCGTCCGTACGTTGAGCGGGGCGGGTCGCGTCGTGCGTGCCCGCCGGGCAGATCAGCGGGTGGCCGCACCGAGCGGCAGGGGGCCCGGACGAGGGGACGGAGGCGCGCGTGTCGCAGCAGAGCACACCCGCGCGTGTGGCCGCCGCCGCGCTCTCCCTCGTCGTCACCGTCCTCGCCCTCTTCGCACCGTCCGCCGCGACGGCGCACGGCACGGCTGCCCCGGAGCCGCTCACCCACCACACGGCGGCGGTTCACGCGGGGAAGCAGACCGGCCCCGAGGACGTCCCCGCGCTGCGCGTCGTCGCGCACCGCCTCGACGCCCACCTCCCGGCGCCGCACCCGGCGGGCCCCGCGCGCGGCGGCGGGGGGCCCGGGGGGGGG
>NZ_JAFEXF010000334.1 GCF_016905445.1 Streptomyces sp. G44 | reverse complement strand
GGCCGGCACGGCGCGACCACCCTGCCCAGCGGCATGACCTAGCCCGCGCCTCCGCGCCCCCGCCCACCCGTCCGCGACCGAAGACCGATCATGCGCCACTTCGCTCACTGTCCGTAGCCAACCGCACTCGATCGAGGTAGTCCGGCCCATGAACTCACGCCAGCGCCGCGGCGTCATCCTGCTGGTCCTGTCGGTCCTGTGCGCCCTCGGCGCCTTCGCGGGTGTCCTCTCGGTGATCCGTGACGTGAACTCGAAGGTGGGCCCCGAGGTCGCCGCGTACAAGCTCAAAGGGGACATCGCGCCCTACAGGGAGCTGACCGCCGGACAGTTCGAGAAGGTCGAGATGCCCGAGCGGTGGCTGTCCGAGAACGCCGTCACCGACCTCGACGAGATCCGCGGCAAGATCGCCGTCACCCAGCTGCGCGAGGGATCGCTGCTCCAGTCCGACATGATCGTCAAGCGGCCCGAACTCGGACCCGGCCAGCAGGAGATCGCCATCATGATCGACGCGGCGACCGGCGTCGCGGGCAAGATCACGCCCGGTGCGACGGTCAACATCTACGCCACCTTCAAGGGCGAGGCCGACAAGGCGAAGGACCAGTCGAAAGTCATCGTGGAGGGCGCCAAGGTGCTCGACGTCGGCAAGCTGACCCCGCTCGAACCCGACCAGGACGACCGCACGCGCCGCAGAGCGAGCGAGGCCGTGCCGATCACGTTCGCCCTCGGCACGGCGGACGCGCAGCGCGTCGCCTACGCCGAGTCGTTCGCCACGCACGTGCGGCTCGCCCTCATCGGCGCGGGCGGCGAACCGACGGTGCCGCCGCGGGACCGTACGTACACCCTCGACGAGGACAAGTAGGAGGTCTCGTATGGCCACTCGGATCCTGCCCGCCGTCGGGGACATCGAGGCCGCCCGCGCGCTGTCCACCCTCACCGGGCAGCTGCCCGACGCCGAACCCGCCGCGCCCGTCGCCGACTCCACCGCGCTGCTCGACACCCTCGCCCGGCTCGCCGCCGAGTCGGTCGACGAACTGCCGGAAGTCGTCCTCGTCCACGAGCGGATCGGGCCGGTCCCGGCGCTCGACCTCATCCGCGACCTCGTCCTGCGCTTTCCCGCCGTCGGCGTCGTCCTCATCACCGCCGACACCAGCCCGGCCCTGCTCACGGCCGCCATGGACTCCGGCGCGCGCGGCATCGTCGGCTTCCCGCTCGTCCACGACGCCCTCGCCGAGCGCGTCCAGGCCGCCGCCGCCTGGTCCTCGGGGATGCGCCGCCACCTCGGCAGCGGCGGCGGGCTGGAGCTGTACGGCGGCACGGGCGGGCCCGGGGCGCCCGGCAGCATGGGCACCGTCGTCACCGTCAGCGGGGCGAAAGGCGGCGTCGGGGCGACCCTGACAGCCGCCCAGCTCGCCCTCGCCGCCCAGGCGTCGGGCCGCACCGTCGCCCTCCTCGACCTCGACCTCCAGTCCGGCGACCTCGCCTCGTACCTGGACGTGCAGTTCCGCCGTTCGGTCGCCGACCTCGCCGCCATCACGGACATCACGCCCCGGGTCCTCCAGGACGCCGTCTACACCCACGAGAGCGGCATCGCCATGCTCCTCGCCCCCGCCGAGGGCGAGCGCGGCGAGGAGGTCACCGACCGGGTCGCCCGCCAGATCCTCGGCGCCCTGCGCGCCCGCCACGACGTCGTGGTCGTCGACTGCGGCGCCTACGTCACCGCCGCGAGCGCCGCCGCCGTGGAACTCGCCGACCACGCCCTGCTGCTCCTCACCCCCGACGTGGTGGCGGTACGGGCCGCCAAGCGCATGGTGCGCCTGTGGGACCGCCTCCAGATCCGCAAGGCCGAGGAGACCCTCACCGTCGTCAACCGCCACGGCAAGGGCGCCGAGATCCAGCCCTCCCTGGTCGAACGCGTCACCGGCACCCGCGTGGCCCGCACCACCGTGCCCGCCGCCTTCAAGGAACTCCAGGCCGCCGTCGACGCGGGCCGCGTGCAGGACCTCGACAGCCGCTCCTCGGTGAAACAGGCGCTGTGGGCGCTCGCGGGCGAACTCGGCCTCGTCGACGCCAAGGCCGCGGGCGCGGGGAAGCGGGGCGGTCTCGGTCTGCGCAGGAGGGCGGCGACGGACGACCGGGGCGCCGTCACCCTCGAATTCGCCGGGATGTTCCCGCTGCTGCTCGCTGTCATGGCGATCCTGTGGCAGTGCGCGCTGTACGGCTACACGTACTCCCTCGCCGGCAACGCGGCGGACGAGGCGGCACGGGCGGCCACGGCGGCGTACGCGGTGGGGGAGGGCGGCGCCGGGGCCTGCTCCGCCGCCGCGCAGGAGCACCTGCCCGCCGCCTGGCAGGACGCGGAGGTGACCTGCACGGACGAGGGCCCGGTGTGGAAGGCCCACGTGTCGGTGGACGTGCCGGTGTTCTTCCCCGGCTTCGACGCGGGGTGGCACGTCGACGGGGAGGCGGGCGCCGCGAAGGAGGGTGAGGACGGATGAGATGGCCGCGCAGGGGTGGTGACCGTGGGCGGCCCCGCCGCTGCGACGACCGTGGGCGGCTTCCGCGCCGGGACGACCGCGGCGTCTCGATCCTCGAGTTCGCCGGGTTCCTGCCGGTCCTGCTGCTCGTCGGCCTCGCCGCCATCCAACTGGGCCTGGTCGGCTACGCCGCCAACCAGGCCGGCTCCGGCGCCCGCGCGGCGGCCCGCGCCGCCTCGCAGGGCGACTCGGGGCAGGCGGCGGGCGCGGCGGCCATGGACGGCGGGCTCAGCTCCTCCATCGGGGTCGGCGGCGGCGGTGACACCACGACCGCCACCGTGACGGTCGACGTACCGCTCCTGCTGCCCTTCGTGGACAGCGGCTGGAGCGTCACCAAGGAGGCGACGATGCCCAACGACGAGGACCCCACCGGGGACTGAGGTCCCGTACCCGAGAAGAAGGTCGAAGGACGTCATGAGCCTGCGCGACCGCGTGGCACCCACCCGCCAGACCGAGCCGAGCCGCGACGACAACCTCGTCGCCGTCTACCGCTCCAAGCTCCTGGAGGAGATCGACCTCGCCGAGATGTCGTCGCTCACGGCCGCGGACCGCCGCGTCCGCCTGGAGCGCGTCCTCGGCCACATCATCAGCCGCGAGGGCCCCGTCCTCTCCACCTCCGAGCGCGCCCAGCTGATCCGCCGCGTCGTCGACGAAGCCCTCGGCCTCGGCGTCCTCGAACCGCTCCTCGCCGACGCCTCCATCACGGAGATCATGGTCAACGGCCCCGACTCGGTCTTCGTCGAACGGGGCGGCCGCGTGGAACAGCTCCCGCTGCGGTTCGCCTCCAACGACCAGCTGATGCAGACCATCGAACGCATCGTCTCCACCGTCAACCGCCGCGTCGACGAGTCGAACCCCATGGTCGACGCCCGGCTGCCCACCGGCGAACGCGTCAACGTCATCATCCCGCCGCTCGCCCTCACCGGCGCCACCCTCACCATCCGCCGCTTCCCCCGCGCGTACACGCTCCCCGAACTCATCGGCCTCGGCTCGCTCGACGAGCACATGCTGATGCTGCTCGCCGCGTTCGTACGGGCCCGCTTCAACCTCATCGTCAGCGGCGGCACGGGCAGCGGCAAGACGACCCTCCTCAACGCGCTCTCCGGCCTGATCCCCGCCCACGAACGCATCATCACCATCGAGGACTCGGCGGAGCTGCAACTCCAGCAGGACCACGTGATCCGCCTCGAATCGCGCCCCGCCAACGTCGAGGGCAAGGGCCAGATCACCATCCGCGACCTCGTCCGCAACAGCCTGCGCATGCGGCCCGACCGCATCATCGTCGGCGAGGTCCGCGGCGGCGAGACCCTCGACATGCTCCAGGCGATGTCCACGGGCCACGACGGCTCGCTGGCGACCGTCCACGCGAACACGGCGGAGGACGCCCTGATGCGGTTGCAGACCCTCGGCTCCATGTCGGAGGTGAACATCCCCTTCGAGGCGCTGAAGGACCAGATCAACTCGGCCGTCGACGTCGTCGTCCAGCTCGCCCGGCACAGCGACGGCTCCCGCAAGGTCTCCGAGATCGTGCTGCTCGTCTCGCACGGCCGCCAGCAGTTCCGCATCGCCCCGGTCACCCGCTTCGTACCGCACCCGATCGGCGCCGACCGCGTCGTGCGCGGCCACTTCGAACACCTGCCGCTGCCGCGCGAGGTCGCCGACAAGCTGTACGGGGCGGGAGAGCCGGTGCCACCGGCGTACGGAGTGGCGCAGGCCGTCGACGCACTGAACACGAGGGAAGCGACCGGATGACCACGCACGCACGGCCGGCGGAAGGCGACGGACGATGAACGACCCCGCGCTGCTCGCCCTCGGCGCCACGGTCCTGACCGGCACACTGGCCGTCGCGGGCGTCCACACGTACGCGTCCGGGCGCGCCCAGCGCCAGGCGCTCGTCGACCGGCTGGCGCTCGGGCCCGGCACGGGGGACGG
>NZ_JAFEXF010000333.1 GCF_016905445.1 Streptomyces sp. G44 | reverse complement strand
GGGCTGGGCCGGGGCGGCGGGAGCGGCAGCCGGAGCCGCGGGGGCGGCCGGGGCCGGGGCCTCCTGCTTGGGGGCCTCCTGCTTCGGGGCCTCCTGCTGGGGAGCCTCCTGCTGCGCGGGGGCGGCCGGGGCCTCCTCCTTGGCCGGGGCCGGAGCGGCGCCGGGCGCGCCGACGACGGCGAGCTTGGCGCCCACCTCGGCGGTCTCGTCCTCGCCGACCACGATCTCCAGGAGGACACCCGCGACGGGCGAGGGAATCTCCGTGTCGACCTTGTCCGTCGAGACCTCCAGGAGGGGCTCGTCGGCCGCGACCTCCTCGCCGACCTCCTTCAGCCAGCGGGTGACGGTGCCCTCGGTGACGGACTCGCCGAGCGCGGGCAGGGTGACGTCGGTGCCCTCGGCGGAACCGCCGGACGGCGCCGGGGCCTCCTGCTTGGGGGCCTCCTGCTGCGCGGGGGCGGCCGGGGCCTCCTCCTGCGCGGGAGCGGCCGGAGCGGCCGGGGCCTCCTCCTGTGCCGGGGCGGCGGAGCCGCCCGCGTCGCCCGAGCCGTCGTCGATGACGGCCAGCTCGGCGCCGACCTCGACGGTCTCGTCCTCGGCGACCTTGATGGAGGACAGGATGCCGGCGGCCGGGGAGGGGATCTCGGTGTCGACCTTGTCGGTCGAGACCTCGAGCAACGGCTCGTCGGCCTCGACGCGCTCACCCTCGGCCTTCAGCCAACGGGTGACAGTGCCCTCGGTGACGCTCTCGCCGAGCGCCGGAAGGGATACGGAAACCGCCATGGTTTCGGTTGCTCCTTACGAATGGGGCCTCCCCTGCTCGAGCGAAGTCGAGAGCTTGGGGAAGCGGAAAGTCTGGTCGTCGCGCCCGTATGACTGAAGGTCAGTCGTGGGAGTGCAGCGGCTTGCCCGCGAGGGCCAGGTGGGCCTCGCCCAGCGCCTCGTTCTGCGTCGGGTGGGCGTGGATGAGCTGGGCGACCTCGGCCGGCAGCGCCTCCCAGTTGTAGATCAGCTGGGCTTCGCCGACCTGCTCGCCCATGCGGTCGCCGACCATGTGGACGCCGACCACGGCACCGTCCTTGACCTGGACGAGCTTGATCTCGCCCGCGGTCTTGAGGATCTTGCTCTTGCCGTTGCCCGCGAGGTTGTACTTCAGGGCGACGACCTTGTCCGCGCCGTAGATCTCCTTGGCCTTGGCCTCGGTGATGCCCACGGAGGCGACCTCGGGGTGGCAGTACGTCACCCGGGGCACGCCGTCGTAGTCGACCGGGACGGGCTTGAGACCGGCGAGGCGCTCCGCGACCAGCATGCCCTCGGCGAAGCCCACGTGCGCGAGCTGGAGGGTCGGCACCAGGTCGCCCACGGCCGAGACGGTCGGGACGTTGGTCTGCATGTACTCGTCGACCAGGACGTAGCCGCGGTCCATGGCGACGCCCTGCTCCTCGTAGCCGAGGCCCTGGGAGACCGGGCCGCGGCCGATGGCGACCAGGAGGACCTCGGCCTCGAAGGTCTTGCCGTCGGCGAGGGTGACGCGCACGCCGTTCTCGGTGTACTCGGCCTTCTCGAAGAACGTGCCGAGGTTGAACTTGATGCCGCGCTTGCGGAACGCGCGCTCAAGGAGCTTGGAGCTGTTCTCGTCCTCGACGGGCACGAGGTGCTTGAGGCCCTCGATGACCGTGACGTCGGTCCCGAAGGACTTCCACGCCGAGGCGAACTCGACGCCGATGACGCCGCCGCCCAGGATGATCGCGGACTCCGGGACGCGGTCCAGGGTCAGCGCGTGGTCCGAGGAGATGATGCGGTTGCCGTCGATCTCCAGGCCCGGCAGCGACTTCGGCACGGAGCCGGTCGCGAGGAGCACGTGGCGGCCCTGGACGCGCTGCCCGTTCACGTCCACCGAGGTGGGGGAGGAGAGCTTGCCCTCGCCCTCGATGTACGTCACCTTGCGGGAGGCGACGAGACCCTGGAGGCCCTTGTAGAGGCCGGAGATCACGTCGTCCTTGTACTTGTGGACGGCCGCGATGTCGATGCCCTCGAAGGTGGCCTTCACGCCGAACTGGTCGGCCTCGCGCGCCTGGTCGGCGATCTCGCCGGCGTGCAGCAGCGCCTTCGTGGGGATGCAGCCGTTGTGCAGGCAGGTGCCGCCGAGCTTGTTCTTCTCGATCAGTGCGACGTCCAGGCCCAGCTGCGCTCCGCGCAGGGCCGCGGCGTAACCGCCGCTACCGCCGCCGAGGATCACTAGGTCGAAAACGGTGCTGGCGTCGTTCGCCACGTCACGTCCTCCATGCATGTGCGCCGTACGCCGGACCCCGTTGCGCTGGGGACGACCGGTCGGTCGGCTGGTATTCGGCCGCTCTTGTTTCGGCCCTTTGGTGGGGGCCCTGTCCTGCCGAGAACCCATCTTCGCACTTGTCGAGGGGAGGCGGGACGCCGGGCCGTGCTGTGAGACGTCCGATCAGCCGTCCCCAGCGGTTCTGTCGCGTACGGAAGTACGAATTTCGTTGTGGGCGAAATCGAGCGGGGCTCCGGACGGCGGACGCCCGGAGCCCTGCTCCACGTACCCGGATCAGCCCAGGTCACCCGCGGCGGTGCGCTCCGCCAGGCGGACCAGGGTGCGTACCGCGGTGCCGGTGCCGCCCTTGGGGGTGTAGCCGAAGGGCGCGCCCTCGTGGAAGGCGGGGCCCGCGATGTCCAGGTGGGCCCAGGTGATGCCCTCGCCCACGAACTCCTTCAGGAAGAGGCCGGCCACCAGGCCGCCGCCCATGCGGTCGCCGATGTTGGCGATGTCGGCGGTGGGGGAGTCCATGCCCTTGCGCAGCTCGGCGGGGAGCGGCATGGGCCACGCCGGCTCACCGGCCTCCTCGGCGATCTCGTGGACCGAGGCGCGGAAAGCGTCGTCGTTGGCCATGATGCCGAAGGTGCGGTTGCCCAGCGCCACCATCATGGCGCCGGTCAGGGTCGCCACGTCGACGATCGCGTCGGGCTGCTCCTCGGAGGCCTTGGCGATGGCGTCGGCCAGCACCAGGCGGCCCTCGGCGTCGGTGTTCAGGACCTCGACGGTCTTGCCGCTGTACATCCGCAGGACGTCGCCGGGGCGGGTGGCGGAGCCCGACGGCATGTTCTCGGCGAGCGCCAGCCAGCCGGTGACGTTCACCTCCAAGCCGAGGCGCGCGGCGGCGACGACGGCGGCGAAGACCGCCGCGGCACCGGCCATGTCGCACTTCATGGTCTCGTTGTGACCGGCGGGCTTCAGCGAGATGCCGCCCGAGTCGTAGGTGATGCCCTTGCCGACGAAGGCGAGGTGCTTCTTCGCCTTGGCATGCGTGTACGAGAGCTTCACCAGGCGCGGCGGGGCGTCCGAGCCCGCGCCGACGCCGAGGATGCCGCCGTAGCCGCCCTTGGCGAGCGCCTTCTCGTCGAGCACCTGGACCTTGACGCCGTGCTCCTTGGCGGCCGCGGTGGCCACCGCCGCGAAGGCCTCGGGGTCGAGGTCGTTCGGCGGGGTGTTCACGAGGTCGCGGGCGCGGTTCAGCTCCTCGCCGACGGCGGCGGCGCGCTCGATCGCGGCCTTGTACGCCTTGTCGCGGGGCTTGCCGCCGAGCAGGACCGCCTCGGCGAGGGGGGCCTTGGCGTCCCTGCCGTTCTTCTTCGACTTCGCGCCGCCCTGGTCCTTGTAGGCGACGAAGGAGTACGCGCCGAGCAGCGCGCCCTCGCCGAGGGCGCAGATGTCGTCGGCGTCCTCGGCGGGCAGCGCGAACCCGGCCTTCTTCACGCCGGTCAGGGCGCGCGCGGCGACACCCGCGGCACGGCGCAGCGCGTCCGTGCCGTACGTCTCGTCCTTCTCCGGGACCTCGCCGAGGCCGACCGCGACGACGACCGGGGCCTTGAAGCCGGCCGGCGCGGGCAGCTTCGTCACCTCGCCCTCGCCGCCCGAGGCGCCGAGGGTCTCCAGGACGGACGCGAGCTTGCCGTCGTACGCCTTGTCGACGGACTCGGCGCCGGGCGCGACGACCAGAGCCCCCTTGGATCCAGAGCCCTTCGCGACACCGACGACGATCGCGTCGGCACGCAGGCCGGACGCGGCGGCGGTGCTGAGAGTCAGAGCAGTCACGGTGGTGAGGTCCTCTTTCGGTGAGATTCGACGGGCTGTGGGGTGGTGAGCCCGTCGCGAGCCTACGCCCGTGAGCGCTGCGGTGGGCCTGACGGTGCGTGTTCGACGGGGTGTCTCATGCCGCGGGGCTTCCGGGCGGCCCGGGTCAGCCGAGGGCGAGCAGCACCAGAGCCGTGGTCGCGGCGGTCTCCGCGAGGCCGCCGAAGACGTCTCCGGTGACGCCGCCGAACCGTCGTACGCAGTGGCGGAGCAGCAGTTCGGCGGCGCCGAGCGCGAGGACCACGCAGGCCGCCGCCCGCGCGATGCCGTACGTCCCGAGCAGCGCGCCCGCGCCCGCCGCCGCGCCGGTGACGACCACCGCGACCAGCAGCGCGCGGCCGCGCGGTACGACCC
>NZ_JAFEXF010000332.1 GCF_016905445.1 Streptomyces sp. G44 | reverse complement strand
CCCTGTGCGGGCGGGACGCCGCGGGCGCGCCGCCGCCCCAGGCCAGGCCCCACGGCCCCCCGCGCCGGCGGGGCGCCCCCGCCGCCCCGCCCCCCCGCGGGGGGGGGGGGGCCCCGCCGCGCACCCCCCCCCCGCGGGGGGGGGGGGGGGGCCGCCCCCCCCCCCCCCCCCCGCGATCGCCCCGACAAGCCCTGATGTGCGCGTGCCCCTCAGTGACATCCCGCGATGGATCCGCAGGCTCTGACGACGCCTTCCGCTGCGGTGTCCCCTCGGACTCCGGCCGGCGCGGGCGAGCGGCGGGTCACTCCTCGTGCTTCGCGCGGCTCGGCTGGACGCGTTTCGGCTCACCCGGCATCTTCGGGTACTCCGGGGGGTAGGGCAGGTCGCCGAGGCCGTGGTCCTGCTCGTCCTTGGTGGCGAGTTCCAGGAGGGCTTCGAGGGAGTAGGCCCGCTCCTCCATGCGCGCGTGGACGTCGCCGACCTCGGCGAACCGGCCCGGCATGGTGGCGAGGTCGAAGTCCTCGGGGCGGGCGTCCTCGACCTCGTCCCACCGCAGGGGCGCCGACACGGGGGCGTGGGGGCGCGCGCGTACCGAGTAGGCGGAGGCGATGGTGCGGTCCCGGGCCGTCTGGTTGTAGTCGACGAAGATCCGTTCGCCGCGCTGCTCCTTCCACCACGCCGTCGTGACGCGGTCCGGCATGCGCCGCTCCAGCTCGCGTCCGCAGGCGATCGCCGCCCGCCGCACCTGGGTGAAGGTCCAGCGCGGTTCGATGGGCACGAAGACGTGCAGCCCACGGCCGCCGGAGGTCTTGGGCCAGCCGACCAGGCCGCCGAACTCGTCGAGGACGGCGCGCAGTTCGCGGGCGGCCCGTACCGCGTCGGCGTAGTCCGTGCCGGGCTGCGGGTCGAGGTCGATGCGGAGTTCGTCGGGGTGGTCGATGTCGTCGCGGCGTACCGGCCAGGGGTGGAAGGTGAGCGTGTTGTACTGGGCCGCCCAGATGACGGCGGCGACCTCGGTGGGGCACATCTCGTCGGCGGTGCGGCCGCTGGGGAAGGTGATGGTGGCGGTGGGGATCCAGTCGGGGTGGTTCTTCGGCGCCCGCTTCTGGTAGAAGAACTCCCCGGCCGCCCCGTCCGGGTAGCGCTGCAAGGTGGTGGGGCGGTTCCTGAGCGCGCGGAGGATGCCGGGGCCGACGGCCACGAAGTACCGGGCGAGGTCCAGCTTGGTGTAGCCGCGCTCGGGAAAGACGACCCGGTCCGGGCTGGAGAGGCGGACCGTCCGCTCCCCCGTGTCGATCTCCACGGCCTCGCCCTTGCCCTTGGTTTCACCCATGGAGCCACGCTAAGCGGGCCGGACATTCACCGCACACCGGGCGGTATACGGCCGATCCCCGCAGAATCGGAGTATGGATCTGCCGGTGATGCCGCCCGTGAAGCCCATGCTCGCCAAGCCCGTGGCGAAGATTCCGCCGGGCATGCAGTACGAGGCCAAGTGGGACGGCTTCCGCGCGATCGTCTTCCGCGACGGCGACGAGGTCGAGATCGGCAGCCGTACGGGCAAGCCGCTCACCCGCTACTTCCCCGAACTGGTGACGGCTCTGCGGGAGCGGCTTCCCGCGCGCTGCGTGATGGACGGCGAGATCGTGATCGCCAGGGACGGGCGGCTGGACTTCGACGCCCTCACGGAGCGCATCCACCCGGCGGCCTCGCGGGTCGCGACGCTCGCCGGGCGCACCCCCGCGTCGTTCGTCGCCTTCGACCTGCTCGCCCTCGGCGACGAGTCGCTGACCGCCACGCCGATGACGGCACGCCGGGAGCGCCTGGAGACGGCGCTGTCCGCGGTGACGCCCCCGGTCCATGTCGCACCGGCGACGACCGACACGGAGGTGGCGCGACGCTGGTTCGAACAGTTCGAGGGCGCGGGTCTGGACGGGGTCATCGCCAAGCCGCTCGATCTGCTCTACCGCCAGGACGAGCGCGTCATGTTCAAGGTCAAGCACGAGCGCACGGCGGACTGCGTGGTCGCGGGCTACCGCCTCCACAAGAGCGGCCCCGTCGTGGGTTCGCTCCTCCTCGGCCTGTACGACGACGGGGGCGCCCTCCAGCACGTGGGCGTCGCCGCGGCCTTCTCCATGAGGCGGCGGGCGGAGTTGATCGAGGAGCTGGAGCCGCTGCGGATGGCCTCGGCGGCGGAGCACCCGTGGGCCGCCTGGGCGGACGAGGCGGCGCACGAGACGGCGCGGCTGCCGGGCGCGCCGAGCCGCTGGTCGGGCAAGAAGGACCTGTCGTGGGTGCCGGTGCGCCCCGAGTGGGTCTGCGAAGTGGCGTACGACCACATGGAGAACGGGCAGCGCTTCCGTCACACGGCGCGGTTCCGTACGTGGCGCCCCGACCGCGACCCGCGAAGCTGCACCTACGCCCAGCTGGAGGAGCCGGTGCGGTACTCGCTCTCGGACGTGCTGGGCCCGCCGCCGGGCTGAGCGCCGCTCGCGCGGAGGGCTGCCGGGAGGACAGCCGCGGCCACGCGCCGCACACTCGAAGATGACGACCGGTTCGCCGCACCCCAGGGGGTCGAGGCCGTGCACAGTGTGCCGTTCTGGCTATGGGTGGTCTTCGCCGTCACCGTACTGGTGTCCTTGGCGGTCGACCTCCTCGCGCACCGGCACGCCCACGTCATCGGGTTCCGGGAGGCCGCCGCCTGGAGCGCGGTCTGGGTCGGGCTGGCCATCGCGTTCGGCGCCGTCGTCTTCCTCGTGGTGGGGACGACCGCCGGGGTGGAATACACCACGGCGTGGCTGCTGGAGAAGAGCCTTTCGGTCGACAACCTCTTCGTCTTCGCGCTGATCTTCGGCTATTTCCGGGTGCCGCGCGCCTATCAGCACCGCGTGCTGTTCTTCGGCGTCCTCGGCGCCCTGGTCTTCCGCGGACTCTTCCTCGCGGCGGGCGTGGCCGTGGTCAGCCGCTTCACGGCCGTGCTGTTCGTCTTCGCGCTCATCCTCTTCTACAGCACTTACAAGATCCTCAAAGAGGAGGAGGACAGTTTCGACCCGGGCAAGAGCATCGCCGTACGTCTGCTGCGCAAGGTCGTGCCCGTCCGGGACGAATACGCCGGCACGCATTTCTTCGTGAAGGAAGCCGGGAAACGCGTCGCCACCCCGCTGCTGGCCGTCGTCGCCGCGATCGAGGCCGCCGACCTGGTCTTCGCCGTGGACAGTGTGCCCGCCGTGCTGGCCGTGAGCAGCGACGCGTTCATCGTCTACACCAGCAACGCCTTCGCCATTCTCGGTCTGCGTGCCCTGTTCTTCATGCTCGCCGGTCTGCTCGACCGCTTCCATTACCTCAGCAAGGGCCTGGCGATCATCCTCGCTTTCATCGGCGTCAAACTGATCCTTCAGGCCTCGCACAAGATGGTCAGCGATGCCATCCCCGAGATTCCGTCACCGATCAGCCTCGCGGTGATCTGCCTCGTCCTGGCCGTCTCGATCGGTCTCAGCCTGCTGCGCCCCCGCACTCCCCCGCCGTAGGCACCCCACCAAAGCCGTGACATACCGGAAAAGACCTTAAAAAGGTGCTAAAAAACACCAAACAACAGTAAAGTGATGCTATGAACGGCGAGCGGAAACTCCGGGCGAGCAGGTCAGGGCATGTCTGCGGCTCGTGCAAGCAACCAGTCGACGCCGTGGTGGTGCGTCGCAAGAGCCTCGGCGTGTTCGTCCCCGCCTGGGTGGCGGGACCGTGCCAGAACCCGCGGTGCGAGGAGTACGTGCCCGAGGCCGCGCACATCGTCTGGACGCGCAGCGGCTGGGAGCGGAAGACCGGCCGGGTGCGTCACTGACGTCGCCGGCGGGGCAGGCGGGGAGGTGGCCCGTGTCGCATGACTTCCGATTCCACCTCGACCGGGGTGGACATTCGATCACGGTGTGCGTCGGCGGCGCACGGGACCCGGTCGAAGTACTGGTCGACGGCAAGGTCGTGGCCACCTGCCAGAGGCGCCGTCGTGGCGTCACCGTCCTGACGGCCGAGCTGCCGGGCGACGCCCCTCGGCCGGTCACGCTGCGGATCGACTGGGCCGCCGCGACCGACGGCGGCCCGGCCGTGCTCCTGGAAGCGGAGGACGGCCGCGCACTGGTCCCCCGCGTCTCACCCACGCCCGTCCCCGGACGCGACCGCGCCTCGAAGCGGGGCTCCCTCCAGCGACTCCTCCGGTTCACGCGGCGCTGACCCACGGCGCACCCGGCCCGGCGCACTCAGCACGCTTCCGGCAGCGCGCTTTCGACAGCACGCTTTCGACGACACGCTTCCGGGCGGCACGCTCGATTGTCGGTACACGTGTGGCGGCATCCTTCGGTGACCAGCCCGCCCCATAGCGGAACGCCGACCGGGCCGTGGACCGGACGCCACCGCAATCACGCCAATGTGTGAAGCCGCTCCCCCCTACCTTCCGCCTCACCGTCCGCGACCGTATGCTCCTGCGCCTGACACGTCAGTTACCGACGGTAAGGGGTTGGGGCATGGGGCACAGA
>NZ_JAFEXF010000331.1 GCF_016905445.1 Streptomyces sp. G44 | reverse complement strand
GTGCCCGCCCCGGCCCTCGCGGGGTTCGCCGAGCCGGGACCGGTACCGCGCCGCGCCGCCGCGCTGCTCGCCCCGGCCCCCGCGGCCCGCACCCGGCCCTCCCTGTTCACCGCGGTGGGGCTGGCCCTGTGGTGCGCGGCGTTCGGCACCGTGGTGTCGGCGATGTCGTCGGCGAACTCGGCGATCACGATGATCCTCGTCCTGCGCGCGGCGACGCCGCTCTGAGCCACCGCGCCACTTGGATCGGGCGTGCGGCCCGCCCGGCGGTCAGAGGTCGAACTCGTGCGGCGGCAGGTCGAGCGCGAAGCAGGCCTCGCGGACCACGGCCTGCTCGTCCTTGTCGAAGTCGCCGTCGGCGCCGCCGATGACGATGCCTATCTGGATGACCGCACGGGCCTCCGCGGGCTTCTTCCTCGCCTTGGCGACCTCCTGGAGGACGCTCACCTTGCCGAACGCGAAGTCGGCGGTCAGCTTGTCCACGCAGGCGTCGAAGCGGCTGCGCAGGTCGTCCGCCGGGAAGTTCTGCAACACCTCGTTCGTGCCGATGAGCTGGGCCACGCGCTGGCGCTCGGCCGGGTCCACGGTGCCGTCGGCGGCGGCCACCAGGGCGCACATCGCCATGCTCGCGTCGCGGAAGGCGCCGCTCTTGAGGTCGTTCTTCTTCGCCATCAGCTGGGTCTGCATCGTCGATGCGGATTCCTTGACGCGGTCCCACAGGGCCATGGAGAACTCCATAAACGTATCGATGTATCAGGGGTGTCGGCGCGCACCGCGGCCGCCTTGCGCGCGTCCACGGTCCCGCTGATTTCTACAACACAGTAGAAACTAGCAGTCGGGCCGAGAAGTTCCCGAGGGCGTCCGGCCAGGGCGGCACCGCGCACGCGGAGATGCTCTCCCGCGCCACTCCCGCGCCCTCTTCCCAGACGCTTCCCCGGGGCCGTACTCTGCGGGCGCGTGACCGCACCCCCTTCCTCCGCGCCGCCCCCGCTTCCCGCTGCCGCCTCCCCAGGCCTCGGCGACGGCGCCGTCGGCACCGGCGACCTGGTCTTCTTCGTGGTGGCGGCCGCCGCGCCGCTGACGGTCATGGCGGGCGTCGCCCCGCTGGCCATCGGCATGGCGGGCCGGGCGGCCCCGCTCGGCTATCTGCTGTCGGGGCTGCTGCTGACCGTCTTCGCCGCGGGCTTCACCGCGATGAGCCGGTTCGTGCGCAACGCCGGTGCCTTCTACGCCTACATCGGCAGAGGCCTGGGCCGCCCCATGGGAGCGGGCGCCGCGTACGTGGCGCTGTTCTCGTACAACGCGATCGAAGTGGGGCTGCTCGCCGCCTTCGGCTGGTTCACGGAGTCGGGCTTCGAGGACCTGACCGGGGCTCATGTGCCCTGGTGGCTCTGGGCGTCGGCGGGGCTCGTCGCCATCGGGGCGCTCGGCTACCTCAAGGTGACCCTGAGCGCCAAGGTCCTCGCCGTCGCACTCGTCCTGGAGGTCCTGGTACTGCTCGTCTTCGAAGCGGGCGTCCTCGCGCACGGCGGCGGCCCGCAGGGCCTCGACCCGGAGGCACTCTCGCCCGGCCACCTCGGCGAGTCGGGGGTCGGCGGCATGTTCGTCCTCGCCGTCGGCGCGTTCATCGGCTTCGAGGCGACCGCTATCTACGCGGAAGAGGCCCGCAGACCCGAGCGGACCGTGCCACGCGCCACCTGCACAGCCGTGGCGTTTCTCGCGCTCTTCTACACCTTCACGGTCTGGATGATCATCAACGCGTACGGCGGCGACCGCGCCCAGGAGGTCGCGAGCGGCAAGAGCGGCGCCGACATGGTGTTCGCCGCCACCGAACGCTTCACCGGGGCCTGGGCCGCCGACTCCATGCACGTCCTGATCATCACCAGCGCCTTCGCCGCCACGCTCGCCTTCCACAACGGCGCCGCCCGCTACTTCTACGCCCTCGGCAGGGAGGGCCTGCTCCCCGCCCGCCTCGGCACCGTCTCCGCGAGGACGCGGGCGCCCGCCCCCGCGGTGGCCGTCCAGTCGGCCATCGCGTCCGCCGTGATCGCCGTGACGGTGCTCAGCGGGGCCGATCCGTACAGCGTCACGTTCCTGTGGAGCAACGGCTCCGGCATCCTCGGCGTGATGCTCATGCAGGCGCTCGCGGCCCTCGCCGTGCACGGCTTCTTCCGCCGCGACCGGCGCGCCATGCCCGGCTGGCGGGTCGTCGCCGCACCCCTGCTCGCCTGCGGGGGACTGGTGGTCATGAGCGCCCTGGTCTGCGCCCACCTCGATCTCCTCACCGGAGCCTCGGCGGGCGTGAACGCCGCCCTGATCCTTCCGCTCCCGGTGCTGTTCGGGGCGGGCGCGGCGCTGGCGCTGCGTATCAGGAGGCGTGATCCGGCGGCGTACGAGCGGCTGACCACGGTGGACGCCGAGCGTGCCTGACACCGCGCCGCACGGCGACGCACCCGACAGCACCGCAGCGCGGGCGGGGACCTGCCCGGGGCCCGCGACGAAGCGCACGCGAGAAAGCGAGAACGACAGCATGGCCATGACGGCGACGACGACCCTGGTCTTCCTCGGCACGATCCGCACCGGCAGCGACCCGCGGGCGGACACCACGGCGCTCGCCGTGCGCGACGGCCGGATCCTGGCGGTCGGCGACGAGGCCCGCGACCTCGCCGCCACGGCCGACGAGGTCGTCGACATCGGGGACGGACTGCTGATGGCGGCCTTCGGGGACGGCCACGCCCACCCCCTCTTCGGCGGCCTGGAGAGCTTCGGACCGCAGATCAAGGAGCTGGACTCCGTCGAGGCGATCGTCTCCGAGGTCGGGCGGTGGGCGGGCGCGCACCCCGGGGCCGAGTGGATCGTCGGCGCCTCCTACGACCCCGCGCTCGCACCGGACGGCGAGTTCGACGCGCGCTGGCTGGACGCGGCGGTGCCCGACCGGCCCGTCGTCCTGCGAGCCCACGACTACCACACCGTGTGGTGCAACACCGAGGCACTGCGCAGGGCCGGCGTGACCGACAGGACCCCGGAACCGCGCCTCGGCCGGATCGTGCGCCGTCCCGACGGTTCGCCCCTCGGCACCCTGCGCGAATGGCACGCCTGCGACCTCGTCCTCGACCAGGTCCCCTCCCGCTCGGTGGACGAACTCGTCGAGGCCCTGCGCCGCGCCGGCCACGCGTACGCGCGCGCGGGCATCACCTGGGTCCAGGACGCCTGGGTGGAACCGGAGATGCTGGACGCGTACCTGGCCGCCGCCCGGCGCGGCGCCCTGCCCGTCCGCGCCGACCTCGCCCAGCGCGCCGACCCCGACCGGTGGCGCGCGCAGCTGAAGCCGTTCGCCGAGGCACGCGCGCGCGTGGCCGCCGAGGGCGGCGACCTGCTGTCCGCGCGGACGGTGAAGTTCTTCAGCGACGGCGTCGTCGAGGGCGGTACGGCCGCCCTGCTCGCCCCCTACCTGGACGCGCCGCACAGCTGCGGCATGCCCGTGTGGGAGCCGCACGCGCTCGCCGAGGCCGTGCGCGCCTTCGACGCCGCGGGCTTCCGGACGCACATCCACGCGATCGGCGACGCGAGCGTACGGGCGGCGCTGGACGCCATCGAGTCCGCGATCACCGGCAACGCGGCCTGGGACCGGCGCCCGGTGGTCACCCACGTCCAACTGGTCGACCCCGCGGACCTGCCCCGCTTCGCCGCGCTGGGCGTCATCGCCAACTTCGAGCCCCTGTGGGCCCAGCCGGACCCGCTCCAGACCGAGCTGTCCGTCCCCCGGCTCGGCGCGCGCCGGGCAGGCCTCCAGTACCCCATGGGCGAGCTGGCACGGGACGGCGTGCGCCTCTCCTTCGGCAGCGACTGGCCCGTCAGCTCCCACCTTCCGCTGGAAGGCATCCAGGTCGCCGTCACCCGGCGTACGTTCGCGGGTGAGCCGGAGGAGGGCTGGCTCCCTCACCAGCGGCTCACCGTCGAACAGGCGCTGACGGCGGCCACCTCAGGAGTGGCATACCAGGCCGGCGCCGACGACCGGCTGCGGTTGGCGCCGGGCGCCCCCGCCGACCTCGTCCTGCTCTCGGCCGACCCCCGAGGGCTCGATCCGATGGCGATCCGCCACGCGCGCGTACTGGGCACGTGGCTGGCGGGCCGACCCACATACAGGGCGGCCCCCGACTCGCCCCCGCTCGGGTGAGGGGAGAGGAGTGGTTGGCGCGCGTTCCACGCGCGGTTGAGTGAGGGATTCGACAAGCGACGACTATAGGGTGAGCTCGTGGAGGTGACCTCTGTGTCCACTGAGAACGATCTGTTCGACGCCGTCGACGCGCTGCTGGAGCAAGTCGCGCAGGACGAGCTCCCGGCCCCCGCGGAGCGCAAGCGGCTGCGCGAGGCGGCGGGCCTGAGCCAGGCGCAGGTCGCCCAGGCGCTGGACGCGCGGCGTGAGGCGGTGGGGAACTGGGAGAGCGGGCGGACCGAGCCCAGGCCGCCGAAGCGGGCGGCTTACGCTCGGCTGCTGGAGGGCCTCGCGGCCCGCTTCCCGGCCCCGGCCGCCGAGGCGCAGGC
>NZ_JAFEXF010000330.1 GCF_016905445.1 Streptomyces sp. G44 | reverse complement strand
GCCCGGCGGTGGCCGGGACCCGGGCGGGGGGCCGGCCGTTCCTGCGGGCCTCGATGAGTGCGACGGCCCGCTCCGGGAGCCAGGCGGAGGCCGTGCCGCTGTCGTCGTTGTCGGCGCTCTCGGAGGCGAAGAGGTGCGGGGCAAGCTGCGCCTGGAGGTCGGCGGGGCTGGGCCGCAGCGCCGCCTCCATCTGCATGCAGGACTCGATCAGCGGGCGCAGCTCGTCCGGGAGTCCTTCGAGGTCCGGGCCTTCCCGGAGCAGCATGAAGACCGTCTCGACGGGGTTGGCGCCGTGGAAGGGGGCGTGCCCGGTCGCGGCGAAGACGAGCGTGGAGCCGAGCGAGAAGACGTCGCTCGCGCCGGTCACGCTGCGCGAGTCCTTCGCCTGCTCGGGTGACATGTACGCGGGTGTGCCCACGGCGACGTTGGTCATCGTCAGCCGGGTGTTGGAGACGCCGGACGCGATGCCGAAGTCGATGACGCGCGGACCGTCCTCGACGACGAGGACGTTGGACGGCTTGAGGTCACGGTGGACCAGGCCGGCGCCGTGGATGGACTCCAGCGCCTCGGCCACGCCCGCCGCCAGCCACCGCACCGCCTGGGTGGGCAGCGGCCCGTGTTCGTTCACTATCTCTTCGAGCGAGGGCGCGGGGACGTACGCGGTGGCCAGCCACGGCACGGCGGCCCGCGGGTCGGCGTCCACCACGGCGGCCGTGTAGAAGCCGGACACGGCGCGGGCGGCCTCGACCTCGCGCGTGAAGCGGACGCGGAACAGCTGGTCCTCGGCGAGTTCGGTCCGCACCGTCTTGATCGCCACGCGCCGCCCCGACGCGGAGCGCGCGAGATAGACCAGGCCCATGCCGCCGGCGCCCAGCCGGCCGAGGACCTCGAACGGGCCGATCCGCCTCGGATCGTGCTGCGTCAGCTGATCCACCACTTGCCCTGCCACCTCCCCGTACGCGGCCGCCGAAGAAGACAGCCCCGTGCAGCGTCTCACCACCCGAGCCGCTACGGCGGCACGCACCCTGATTCTTCCTGTCCGAGGCGGCCGTGGCGAACCCGGGGCGGGATCGGGGTGTCTCGGGTGTCCGGGGTTTTCCCGGGACAAAAGACCCACGGATGCCGCTTTGCGTGACAGCGGTTTCCGGGTCCCGCCTCAGTCCCGCGGCACACCTGCCTCAGTCCCGCTCAGTCCCGCTCAGTCCTGTAGGACCGCGAAGGTCGCCCCTTGGTTGTCCCTGAGCACCGCGATGCGCCCGTACGGGATGTCGCGGGGCGGCAGCTGCACGCGTCCGCCGAGCCGGGTCACGGCCGCGGCCGTCGCGTCGGCGTCGACGACATTGAAGTACACGAGGAAGTGCGGGGGCGTCTCGGGCGTGCTGTAGCCGTCGGTGGCCGGGGACATCAGGCTGCGCCCGCCGATGGCGGTCTCGGGCCCGGCCGGGGCCCCGGGGGGCGACCAGGTGCGGAAGGGGGCGCCGTCGAGGTCGAGGTCGAAGCCGCCGTACCGGAAGACACCTTCGTAGAAGGGGTCGACCCGGTCCTTGTCCCGGGAGTAGACCTCGGTCCAGCAGTACGAGCCGGGCTGCCGCTGCTTGGCGAAGCCGTGGTGCGCGCCCCCCTGCCGGATCCCGAAGACGGCGCCCTCGGGGTCGGCGGCGAGACCCACCGTTCCGAGGGGGCCGACGGGCCTGGGCTCCCGGACCATGGAGCCGCCCGCCCGCCTGACGCGCCCGGCGAGCGCGGCGGCGTCGGGGGTGGCGAGGTAGACGGTCCACACGGTGGGCATGCGGCCGTCGGCCTTCGGCGCGAGGGCGGCGACGGGCAGGCCGTCGCTGTACGCCTGCGTGTACTGCCCGTACTCCGGCCCGGCGGCGGCCGTGGCCCCCGCGGCCCCTGCCGCGAACGTCCAGCCGAAGAGCTCGCCGTAGAAGCGCTTGCCGCCCTCGACGTCGGGGAGCATCGCGTCGACCCAGCAGGGCTCGCCCTCCGCCCATCCGCCCCCTGTGTCCTGCTCTGCGTAGTCCATGCCGCCAAGCTAACCGCCCGGCACGACACCCGCAGCGCACACATTCGAACGTATGAACACATCTCGCGGAGCCCGCTTCCCGCCGCCCGCACGCACCCCAACCCCATTTGCACTCGGCCGAATCGCGCTCCGATCACCCCTCGGTAAGCTGACGGCATGACAGGACAGGTACGTACCGTCGACGGCCGCGTGGCCGGCCGGCGCGGTCAGGCGACGCGTCAGAAGCTGCTCGACTGCCTCAGCGAGATGCTCAGCTCCTCGCCCTATCGGGACGTCAAAGTCATCGACGTGGCCCGGCGGGCGGGGACTTCACCAGCGACGTTCTACCAGTACTTCCCGGACGTCGAGGGCGCCGTCCTGGAGATCGCCGAGCAAATGGCGGCCGAGGGCGCCGAGTTGACCCAGCTGCTCGAAGGGCGCTCCTGGGTCGGCAAGGCGGGCTGGCAGACCTCCCAGGAACTGGTCGAGGGCTTCCTCGACTTCTGGCGCAAAAACGACGCGATCCTCCGCGTCGTCGACCTCGGCGCGGCCGAGGGCGACAAGCGCTTCTACAAGATCCGGATGAAGATCCTCAATTCGGTCAACAACTCCCTTACGGACACCGTCAAGGAGCTCCAGACCAAGGGCAAGGTCGACAAGGACGTCAGCCCGGCGGCCATGGCGGGTTCGATCGTCGCGATGCTGGCGGCGGTCGCCTCGCACCAGCGCGGCTTCCAGGCGTGGGGCGTCAAGCAGACCGAACTCAAGCCCAACCTGGCCATGTTGGTGCATCTGGGCGTCACCGGCAAAAGGCCGACGAAGTGACCGACCGGCCCTGACGCCCGGACACCCTGACGCCCCGACGGGCGTGCCCTCCAGTCCTGCCAGCTCCTGCCAGTTCCTGTCACCCCGACGGCGGATCACCCCGGTGATCCGCCGTCGCGGTCTCCGCGCCCGTCCCGTCCCTGGCGCCGCTCCAGGCGGACAGCCTGAGCTCCCGGTCCGCCCGAGATGGTAAGCGGCGCACGACGGCCGGAACGCGAGCGCCGCCTCCCACGCCGCCGCCCGTTCCTCTCCTGTCAGCAGCCGGGCCCGGACCGGGATCTCCGCGCCCCGCCGGCTGACCGGGGCCTCCGGGTGGGCGAGCAGGTTCGCGGTCCACGCGGGATGGCCGGGCCGCCCGAAGCCGGACCCGACCAGCACCCATCCACCGCCCTCGCCGTCGGGCACGCACGCCGACGGTGTACGCCTCGGCAGCCCGCTCTTCGCACCGCGCGCCGTCAGAACGAGGCCGGGCAGCATCTCCGCGCCGAGCAGCACCTTGCCGCCGGTCAGCCGGCGCACGGCGCGGTCCATCGCGGGGACGCGGTGCGGGGCGACCTTCGCGAAGGCGAGGGTGGACGACACCTTCCGCAACAGGCGCAGCCCGGCCGTCGCCCGCTCCGGGGGCGGTCCCGGCGTCGCCCGCTCCGGGTGCCGTCCGGGCGGCATCAGACGGCCTCGCGGAGACCCTCGGCCTCGAACAGCCCGGCCCGTTCGGCCGCCCGCGCGCGCAGGCGGTGCGCGGGTCCGAAGAGCAGCTCGTCGCCGGAGGCCCGCTTGAAGTAGAGATGCGCCTCGTGCTCCCAGGTGAAGCCGATGCCGCCGTGCAGCTGTACGGCTTCGGAGGCGGCGGTCCGCAGCGCGTCGAGCCCCTGCGCGAGCGCGAGCCCGCCGGCCCGCTCGGCACCCTGCCCGCCGGACCCGGCGGCCTCCGACCCGGCCGCCCACGCCGCGTAGTACGCCGCCGAGCGCGCGGCCTGGACCTGCACGTACACCTCGGCCAGGCGGTGCTTGACGGCCTGGAAGGACCCGATCACCCGGCCGAACTGCTCGCGCCGCGACACGTACGCGACGGTCCGCTCCAGCGCGCGGTCCGCCGCGCCGACCGCCTCGGCGGCGAGCACGGTGGCGGCGACGTCCCCGACGGCGGCGAGCACGCCCGGCACATCACCGTCGTCCTCGCCACCGCAGTCCCGAGGGCCGCGACCGAGCAACTCGGCCTCTACGTCGCGCAGTTCGACGCGGGCCATGGTGCGGGTCTCGTCGAGGGAGGTCTGCCGGGTCCGCGCCATGCCGGGCGCGCCCTCGCGCACGAGGAAGAGGAGGGTGCGGGAGCGGGCGAAGCCTCCCGTGTGGGCGGCGACGACGAGCAGCCCCGCGCTGTGCCCGTCGAGCACCTGCCCGGCCTGCCCGTACAGCCGCCACGCCCCTCCCGCGGCCCTGGCCTGCACGCCGCCCGCGCGTCCCCCGCCGGACCAGTCCCCGCGGTTGTCGCCGACGAGCCCGAGGGCGGTGGCGAGCCCGGCGCCGGGTACGGCGAGCGCGGCGGGCAGCTCCCCCCCCCCGCCCCCGGGGGGGGGCGCCGCCCGCCGCCCCCCCGCGCCCCCGGGGGGGGGCCGCCGGGGGGCCGGGGCGGGGGGGGGCCCCCCCGGGGGGGGGGGGGGGGGTCCGCCCCGCCCCCCCCCGCCCCGGGCGGGGCGCGCGGCCCGGCCGCCCGCCCCCCCCCCCCC